>CAIUBS010000084.1 GCA_903897475.1 uncultured Actinomycetes bacterium
ATCTAAAGGTTTGAGCATTTGGAAATCTATTTTTAAAGTTTAGTAAAAAGTTTGAGGTAGCACCGGCAAAGGAATAAATAGTCTGAGCAGCATCGCCAACTACACAGATTTCCTCTCTATTTCCTAGCCATAGGTTTAATAAGCGTTGTTGTAGTGGCGAGACATCTTGGTACTCATCTACCGTAAAATATCGATACTGATCCCTTACCCGCTCGCGCACGCCACGATCCTCTTCAAGCATGCCAACTGTAAGTAATAAAACATCTTCAAAATCCAAAGTTCTTTCTTGTCGCTTTAATGTTTCATAAGCTTCATAAACCTGTGAAATCATTGATAAGTTTTCATTATCACTTTTACTGTTTGGAAGTCTGACTGATCGCTGGTTATCAATAGCTTTCTGACAATATTCATCTGGTGAAATCTCTAATACTTTTGCCCATTCGATCTCACTTGCAATCTCCCGCAAAGAGTTTGCCTGAGCTGGAATTGCAACTTCAGATCTTTCAATTGCTTGGCTAATAAATCCAGATTTAGTAGTTAGTAGCGATGGAAATTGGCCGCCAAATGCATATGGCCAAAAGTACAGAAGTTGCTTTAAGGCAGCAGAATGAAAGGTTCTTGCAGCTACATTTGCAACGCCTAAAACTCTAAGGCGAGCGCGCATCTCACCTGCAGCCCGAGCCGTAAAGGTAAGTGCTAATACCTTAGTGGGGTCAGTAACTGATGAATTAATTGCGTAGGCAATTCGATTAGTTATAACTCTAGTTTTTCCTGTACCAGCCCCGGCAATAACACAAACTGGTCCTCTAATAGCTGTTACAACAGCTAGCTGCTCAGAATCTAAACCAGATAAAATTTGTTGATTATCTACCGCCATGACTCATTACCTTTTAAATCCGAATCTGCTCTTTCGCCATACCAAGCTTTAATCATTTGGCGAGCCACACTAATTTCTAGCGGCAAAATAAGAGACTTATCAGTTATGGCAGCTTTCATATCCTGCCTTGAAAACCATCGAATCTCTTCGATCTCCTCACCATCTGCTCTAGCAAGTTCTGGTGTATTTGTAATTGCCTCAAATGCGATCATCAATGAAGCTGGAAATGGCCAAGGCTGAGAACCTAAATAATTTATATCAGTTAACTCAACTCCCGCCTCTTCTAAAACCTCCCTTTTAACACACTGCTCAAATGATTCACCCGGCTCAACAAAGCCAGCAAATGTTGAAAATCTATTTTTAGGCCAAACTTTTTGCCGTCCCAATAAAATCCGATCTTTATCATCTTTAACTAAAACAATTATCGCGCCATCAGTTCTTGGATAATGCTCACTATTATCAACTAAACATTTTCTAATTGAGCCGCCGGATGCTGCTACAGTTTTGCCACCACACTGTGAACACATTGGATGTTTTTGATGCCAGTTAGCTAATCCCTGGGCATGAACTGCTAGACCAATATCTCTTGAGGGTAAAAAGGCGCCAACTTCGCGCAGAGTCTTTAACTCTATGTTTATGGCTTGATCAATTGTTAGGTGGCGAACAAAATAAGCTTCACCATCTTTTACGCCTAAAAAATAATCGGTTTCAGGTTGGTATGAACCTAGCTCGCTACCCTTTTGAAAGCGTAATTGATTAGAGGTTGCCGAAAATCTTTCGTTTGCGAAAATTAGAACTTCAGCTTTCGGCCATGCTGAGGTTAAATACTTCTCATCGGTGCGTAGATGGGCAGATCTATCTACCTCAGCAGCTGCTAGTGGAAGTTTTAGTGGTTTTTTGGGCGCCATCACGTGCCGACCCTACTAGCCTGTCGTCATGGTTGTCGCCCCCGCTCAAAGCATGCGAGTGATCTCATGGAATCTTTTACATGGACAAGCTATCCCGCCGATCGCAACACAGGACTTCAGGCAAACTTTAATCTCTGCAACTAATCAGGTAGTAGAAAATTACCATCCAGATTTCATATCAATTCAAGAGGTTGATTACCTTCAACCTAGGTCAAACAATATAAATCAGACCCAAGTGATCGCTGAAAATTCTGGACTTAAGTACTGGGCTTATCTGCCGGCGATATTTGGTACTCCAGGTGAAAGATGGAAAAAGGTTAAAGATTTAGAGCAATCAATCATCACCGAATCCAATACCATTTTAAAGAGTAAAAGCTATGGAATTGGAATTGCAACTAATCAAAAAATAATAAAGCTAAGTGTTAAAAAATTAGGTAGATCAATAATTGGTATGCCACTACTTATTCCTAAAGAAAATGGAAAAGGTGCAAGGTTTATTTATGTTAAGGATGAGCCAAGAGTTGCCTTAATAGCCCAACTTGCAAATGGCTTAACTATTGCTACCACTCATCTATCATTTGTCCCTGGCGTTAATATCTACCAATTAAATCGCTTAAGTGCATTTATAAAAAAACTTCCTGGTGAAAAGATTTTAACTGGTGATCTAAATTTACCGGCAAATATCCCATCAAAGTTAAGTAGGTTTAAATCACTTGCTAACACATTGACATATCCAAGCTGGGGAGAAAAAATTCAATTTGACTACATTATGGCCGAAAAAAGCTCACTTAAATCTGGTCTTATTTCTGCAACCTTAATTAAAAATAATCATAAAACTATAATCTCAGACCACATCCCAATTGGTTTTGAGCTTAAATTTCAATAGGTACTTTTGAAATCAATTCAATTAAATCTGACTCATCTAAAATATCAGCCGGTCTTACGGTTTGGTTATCAGATACATAGTGAAAAGCTGCACTTACATTTTCAATCGGAACTGACTTTAACTTGGCGTAAGCCAATCTGTACATCGCAAGTTGGATAGCAGCATTTTCTAAATCAGATCCATCTTTTACTTTGCCAGTTTTCCAATCTACAACCTCATATTGATCAACTCCCCTTTGATAGACAGCATCGATCCGACCCCGAATTAAGGTTTGATCAATCATGGTTTCAAAGCCCACCTCAATATCTATTGGGTTTTTTACGGCCCAATCACTAGCTAGCCAGGCTTTTTGCAACTTATCTAAAGTGGCATCTTTTTCCGTTTCAAACTTAGTAGAGCTTTGATTAAACAATTCATCCATAGAAATTAATGAAGGATGTTTGAAGTGATTTTCTAGCCACAGGTGAAACTCGGTGCCACGGCGAGCGTACTTATCAATATGATTTGGCATCGGACGGCGAATTCTCATTGCCAACTCCTCTGGCTCTTTAGCCAAATAAAGCAAGGTTGAAACTGAAAGTCGATTTGGAAGAGTAACTGTTAAATAATCCTTTCTACTTTTTATTTCATTAATAATTGATTGCATATCTAACAAAATAGATTTAACCTCTTGACTACCTGCCTGGGCTAAGGCCGTTTTTATATCTAGCTGTGGAGCTTGATTAGTTAAATCTGCAACCTTACGAATTTTTTCTACCTGAGCACTTGGCTTTGGCCAAATACCGGTAATTGGATTTTCTTTTAGTGGATTCCTACCAACTGGAACTGGAGTATCATTTAAAACTACCCCACCTTTGATCTTGCTGATTGATTTAGAAAAAATTTCAAATAATGTACTTGGAGCAACAGGCTTTTCGCCATTTCTAAAGTGTGAAGTTGTGCAAATTAGTCCTTGCTTGGCTCTAGTAATTGCTACATAAGCCAATCTCATCTCCTCTAAATTTTTGCGCTCTTTCCATTGATCTGAGAATCTATCTAGTCCAGCTTTTAGCGACTTATTATCTGAGAAATTTTCAAATGTAATATTTGGAAGTTGGTCAAAATCACCACGCATACTTACTGGAATCGAACCAGCATTTGTTATCCAATTATCAGATTTTTTGCCAACACTTGGAAAACTTTTTGCTGCAAGTCCTGGTATTGCAACGTAATCCCACTCTGCACCTTTTGCTGCGTGGATAGTTAGGATTTGAACAGCATCACTTCTTACATCAACTTCAGCAGGTTTTAGGCCACCTTCAGCCTCCTCTGTAATTTTTAACCATTGCAGAAAACCGATTAAAGTTCCACCATTTTTCTCAAATCTGGCAGCCTCATCTAAAAATCTATCCAAATTTTTTCTACCATTTTGCCAGCCATCTCTAACTAGCACCTCATTATCAAGATTAAGAAATTGCTCTACCTCAATAATTGCATCTGTTATTGAGCCAGTTAATCCTCTTCTTAGTGACCTAAGGCTGAGTGCAAACTTTCTTATCCGATTTAGACCATCTTCGGTAAAAGCTGGTGTGGCTTTGTAGTTATCAATTTCTTTTTGAACCAATACTAATAAGTGTTCTAAGGATTCAATTATTGATCCAGAGGCAAATTCATCTGCTGTGGACATAACTTCAATATTTTCCTCAAGTGCTTGCTTTAATTGTCTACCTCTTGAGTTTTCATTTGCCTTGGCAAATGACTTAGTGAAAGCACCTAAGGCCATTAAATCTCTGGCTCCTAAAGCTAGGTGTGGACCAGTAAGTAGACGCATTAACGCTGTACCTGAATCAGGCATCATTAAGGTTCGAAGTAGCGCAATAATGTCTGCCACCTCTGGAGTGTGAATTAATCCTCCAACTCCGGGTACATCAGTTGGAATATCTAATTCGGTAAGTGCACTTTGAATTAAATCTATTTGTGATCTATTGCGCACTAAAACTGCAAAAGTACTTTTCTCATTTTCTGATTTGGCAACTCGTTCTTTATCAAACCAGTACTTTGCAAAGTACTCAGCAATTGCTTTACCTTCTTGAGCTGCAGTTTCATAAACACCACATAAAACTTCGCCAGTTTTAGCATTTGGTCTTACGCCTAGTTTTTCAGAATTACTATTAGTTGAGATGGTATCAATCATTACATTTGCTAAATTTAGGATTGCTTCATCGTTGCGCCAAGTTGTTAGCAATGTATATCGAGTAGCCTTACTATTAAAGGATTGTGAGAATGTATCTAAAGTCTCTGAGCTAGCACTTCGCCAACCATAAATTGCTTGATTTGGATCACCAACAGCCGTTACTGGGTGATTATTACCGAATAAATTAGAGAGAAATTTGATCTGATTGAAAGAAGTATCCTGGTATTCATCTAATAGAACTACCTTAAACTTATTTCGCTCAAGAATTCCAATATCATCATTGTGGTTATCTTTGCTTTCCTTAACTAAATTAGCAGCAATGGACATATGATCATTAAAAGTAAGAAGTCCATTTTGCTTTCTGCGCTCATCAAAAGCTGCAACAATTGGCAAAATTGCAAGCCTTTGAGTAAGTTCTGCTTTAAACTCTAAAACAGCATTTGTTTGTCGATCAGTAAATGTTGAGATCTGATTTAGTAAGTTATGTGTGTACTCAATTATTTCTTGTGCACTTCTATCATTTTCTGCTAGTTGGGTAGATAAATCCATAACCTCGGAGACGACGGATTTGGACGAGCCGTTTATTGGCAGATCACCGCCAGCAAATCTACTTACCTCTTCATATGCAATTTGCCATGCTGCAGCCTCGCCAATTGGATCTGAATCAGCATCTATACCAATTCTAATTGCATGGTCGGCCAGTACTTTTCCGGCATATGAGTGATAAGTTGAAATTGTTAATTCTGATTCATCAAGGTTATCTGGTAACAATTTTGCATTTCTTAGTTGCCGCAATCGATGCTTTATTCGTTTAGATAACTCGCCTGCAGATTTTCTTGTGAAAGTTAGCCCCAGCAATTGATTAGGTGTAATTATTGAATTTGCAACTAAATACAAAACTCGCTGGCTCATAGTTTCAGTCTTGCCAGATCCAGCTCCTGCAATGACTACAGAAGGAGTAAGTGGTGACTCAATTATTGGAATCTGTTCTTTAGTTGGCATTCTAAATGTTGGATCAACTGCCTTAATACGGTTAGCAATTTCTTCTGCTGGGTATTTAATGATCATTTTCCAATTACCGCCTGACCCTGCGGTTGTATTGGACAACTAGCCTTAACTCCACAACTGCGGCAACGATCATTTATTGTTGCGATAAAAGTTTTATCACTCATTTGGCTAGAGATATTAATCAACTCCGCAGTCACAGTATCTGCATCAACCTTTTCTTGTGGTCTAATTGCTGCTTCTTTTGCGTCAGAATTACCGATGAAAACTAGGGCAGCTCCTGCCACCTCTTGATGGTCTAATTTATTCTTAAATGCATCTTTTACTACTGCCAACTGATATGTCTGAAGTTGTTTATTTTCACTGGCTTTGTCGTAGCTAATAGCAGTTGCACCAGTCTTTAAATCAACAATAAAGTATTTTCCATCGCTATTTAACTCAATTCGATCAATCGAACCAGAAATAATGGCATTTCCAAGTTTAAATTCGAATTTTTCTTCAACTGAAACTAAAGTATTTTGATTAGTGTTGTTCCAGCCATAAAATTTCTGCAACATTTGGGCAGCTCTTCGATATTCATAATCTTTAATCCATCCTTTGTTCATATCGATTAAACTCCAAGCACCTTTTAACTTGCTTTCAAGTTGCTCTAGGGTTAAATCTGGTTGCTGACTTAATTGAGCAGCAATTACATGTATTGCAGTTCCTAAAACTTGAGCTGTTGAATCTGCATCTTTACCACCGCTTTGCTCAAGAAGCCATTTCAGGCCACATTCACTAAATGACTCAAGAGAGCTAGGTGAAATTCGCAATTGTTCCTGCTGAGAAATTACCGATTGATCAGTTGAAATTGGCAAGTTACCAACCCAATTTCTAGGATCGGCAGCCCTAACCCCGTTATTGGCTAGTGTTTTTAAAGCTGAAGTTGCAAAATCAATTTCAGCTTTGGACTCAGATCGCATTGCCATTCGTCTAAGTGCTGCTACCAAAGCAGGTTGGGTAATAGCCCGCTCATTTTGCGTTAGTTGATAATCCTCTCCAGCAAATTTTTCAAAATACCTAGATGGCTGATTATCTTCTGCAACTATTGCAGTGATAATTAATTCTTTAGTTGCTCTAGAAGTTGCAACATTTAGTAATCTCATCTCATCCTCTGCCAAGCCTGAGGCAGAAATAGCCTCTAATTGATCTGGATTACTTATCCCATGACGAAATATCTCTACTAATCTTTCGCTGCCTAGAAGTGATCCGCGCTGCTTTAAATTGGGCCAATTTCCATCTTGCATTCCAGCTAATGCAACATATTGCCACTCTAATCCCTTTGCAGAGTGAACCGTCATTATCCGAACAACTTCATTTCGTTGAGCAGTAGCAGTGATGCTATCTGCCAGAATTTTTTCGCCCAGAAGTTGATCAATAAATAGCGATGGCTTAGCGCCAGGTAATCGTTCACTAAATCTACGCGCTACTTCAAATAGTGCAATGATTGCATCTAAATTTTGATCGGCAATGGCCCCTTTATTACCGCCAGTTAATGCTTGGCTTTGCCAAAGCGTAGCGATGCTCTCACCGTCATAGTTTTTGGCATTACTCCATATACTCCATAATAAATCTGAAATATCTTTTGATTTTGCCAATGATTTTTTTGCTTCACTAATAAGATCATTTATGCGCTTTAATGGCGTTAATTGCTCCCAAGGCAGATCTACTGTTGGCGCAGTTAATGCATCTAAAATTAACTCAGTTGAGTTTTTTCTATTCTCATTTTTTTGCTCTTTAGTAAGCCAGATTCGCATTTGTCGAATAGAAATAGCATCAGCGCCTGCAAATTCACTATATAACAGCGACTCTATTTGATCCCAATTAGCTGGAATTAACTTAACTTCACCTAACGCGATTTGTGCAATAGTGATTATGGGCTTAATAGCAGGATTGTCAGCTAAGGAATTGGCAGCAGCATCAATTTCTACTGGAATCTGATTAATCGCAAATGCCCTACTTAAGGCTGCTACTTGCGCACCTGGGGATCTCAATACAACTGCCATCTGTGACCAAGGCACACCATCTTTTAAGTGGGCTGATCTAAATTGGTGTGCAATGTAATTTGCCTCTTCACTTGCACTACTTAATGCGGCAACTTTTGGAGCCAAGATGCTCCTAAAGCTCTTACTTAAAACCACCTTATTGTTTATTCCAAACTGCTCTAAGTCAGAAATCAAATTATCTGGGTCAGCTCCTCTAAATCTTCCTACTGCACTTTGTGGATCGGCAAAAATAACTAACTCTTGTCCACTTATTAGTTTAAGAAGTTTTCGTTGCGCCCTATCTGACTCTTGAAACTCATCAACATAAATTACTTGAAATATACTCCTATACTTTTCAAGAAGTTTTGGATTGCTTTCCAACTTTTCGATTGCGGCAATAATTATTTCACTTGGATCGATTCTAAATAATTTAGTTGTAGTTGTGCCATCTCGTAATGCAAGTGTTTTACGATATTCATCCCAAAAATTACAAATTGCCGGCCAATACTTTTGCCCATACTTTTGAGCATACTTTTTTAACTCCTGCGGTGAGGAACCGCGCTCAGTTGCTCGGCCGATAAAATCACGTAACTCCTTGGCAAAGCCACGGGTAGTAAGTGCTGGAATCAACTCCTTTGGCCAAATTTCTAGCTGTGGATTTTGTGCCAGTCTTTGTGAGTCAATTTGAAGTAGTTGAGTAATTAACGCATCCTGCTCAGCTCCAGATAGCAAAACATATTTACTACCATCTTCATCTAAAAGTTGATCATTTAAAATTAAAAATGCAATTGAGTGAAACGTTCTAGCTATTGGTTCATTGACAGTATGAAGTAGAGGATTAGCAGCTGCAATCTGATCTCGTAATCTACTTGCACTTTGTCGACCATAAGTAATTGCCAAAATAGTATTCGCATCACTGCCTTGAGCAATTCGATTAGCAACTGCCTTAATTAAAGTTGAAGTTTTGCCAGTACCCGCACTTCCTAAAACTAAAAGTGAGGATCCTCGATGATTGATTATTTGATTTTGCTCAGCACTAATTTGCTCAGCTGCTAGTAGCTCTTCTTTAACCGAAGATCTAACTAGCTCTACTTTTACCTTGGATTTTGTGGCCACGGCTTAATTTAACGCCACAGCTACGACATTAATGGGATGGGCAAAGTTAAAGCTTAAGAGTTCTCGTTTGCTCGCTTTGCTTTGGAGGTTATGCGAGCGCGAGTTGAACCATCCAGAATAACCTTTCGAATTCTCACTACTGCAGGGGTTACCTCTACACACTCATCTTCACGGCAAAACTCCAAGGCACCTTCCATATTTAATTTCTTAGCTGGGATTAATCGCTCTGACTCATCAGTACCAGATGCTCGCATATTGGTTAACTTCTTTTCCCGAACGCAGTTAACATCCATATCCTCACTGCGAGAGTTTTCGCCTATAACCATACCTTCATAAACTTCATCGCCTGGTTCAACAAATATTGATCCGCGATCTTGTGTGCCATAAAGAGCGTAACTTGTAACAACTCCAAGGCGATCAGAAACTAAAGAGCCGGTAGATCTAGTTCTTAATTCACCATGCCAAGCCTCGTAACCATCAAATACATGGTGCAGTAATCCAGTGCCTCTAGTTTCTGTTAAGAACTCAGTTCTAAATCCAATTAATCCTCTAGATGGCACTCGGTAATCCAGGCGAATCCAACTTGTGCCATGGTTAACCATCTGCTCCATGCGGCCCTTGCGCAGCGCCATTAATTGAGTAATCACACCTAAATACTCCTCAGGTGCATCAATTGATAATCGCTCCATCGGCTCATGTAATTTGCCATCAACCATTTTGGTTACCACTTGAGGTTTGCCAACCGTTAATTCAAATCCTTCTCGCTTCATAATTTCAACTAAGACTGCAAGCTGCAGCTCACCTCGCCCCTGCACCTCCCAAGTATCTGGACGGTCAGTATTTAAAACTCGAAGTGAAACATTTCCTACTAATTCAGCATCTAATCTGTTTTTAACTTGGCGAGCAGTTAATTTTGTACCACTTTTGCCAGCAAGTGGTGAGGTATTAATACCGATGGTCATAGAAATACTTGGCTCATCAACGGTAATTAATGGCAGTGGGTGGGGATTTTCTAAATCTGCCAAAGTCTCACCTAAGGTAATAGTTTCAAATCCGGCAACTGCAATTATGTCGCCAGGATGTGCTTCAAGTGCTGGCACTCGCTCTAGCGCTTCTGTCATTAACAACTCAGATACCTTTACCTTTGACATTGAGCCATCAGTTTTAATCCAGGTAACAGTTTGTCCTTTTTTAATAACACCTTCTCTTACTCGACAAAGTGCAAGTCGACCTAAGAAAGGAGATGAATCTAAGTTTGTAACATGTGCTTGTAGGGGTGCACCCTCATGATATTGCGGAGCTGGAATAGATGAGAAAATAGTTTCAAATAAAACATCTAAATTTTCCTCTTTTGGCATGCCACCATCGGCAGGTCGCTCTAGCGATGCTCTACCTGCTTTTGCTGATGCGTAGACAATTGGAAATTCAATTTGATCTTCATTAGCATCTAAATCTAAAAATAAGGCATACGCCTCATCTACTACCTCTGCAATTCGAGAATCTGGCCGATCTACTTTATTAATTAATAAAATTACTGGCAGATTTTTCTGCAAAGCTTTTCTAAGTACAAATCTAGTTTGTGGCAGTGGTCCTTCAGAGGCATCAACTAACAAAATAACGCCATCTACCATCTCAAGTCCACGCTCTACCTCGCCACCAAAATCTGCGTGCCCTGGCGTATCAATAATATTTACGATTTTATCCCCGCGTTTTACCGCAGTATTTTTCGCCAAAATCGTAATTCCTTTTTCCCGCTCTAAATCCATCGAATCCATCATTCGATCTTGGCCTTCATCTTGTTTTTTATGTGCAGCAAATGCACCAGATTGCCAAAGCATGGCATCTACTAACGTAGTTTTACCATGATCTACGTGGGCAATAATTGCCACATTTCTTAAGTCATCACGAGTTTTAATTGGAAGATCTTTTAAGTGTGCTTGTTTTTTAGACATTGAACCTAAACTCCACTACATCGCCATCAGCCATAACGTAATCCTTGCCTTCCATTCGCACCTTGCCATTGGCGCGGGCTTGCACCATTGATCCAGCAGCTACTAAATCATCAAAGGAGATAATTTCAGCTTTGATAAATCCTTTTTGAAAATCGGTGTGAATCACACCAGCTGCAACTGGGGCGGTATCACCTTTATGAATCGTCCACGCTCTGGTCTCTTTTGGACCGGCGGTCAGATATGTCTGTAATCCTAATGTATTAAATCCCACTCGAGCCAATGTAGTAAGGCCAGGCTCAGTTAAACCAATAGATTTAAGTAATTCAAGTGCATCAGCCTCATCTAAATCTGCAAGCTCGGCCTCTGTTTTTGCATCTAAAAATATAGCCTCAGCTGGTTTTACTAATTCAGATAATTCAGCTTTTAACTTAACATCAGATAATTCAGCCGCATCAACATTAAATACATACAAAAATGGTTTAGCAGTTAATAGTTGAAGCTCAGCAATCGCTGCTAAATCAACCTTGCTGCCACGAAGTAGTTGGCCTTGATTTAATACTGCTGCTGCCTCTTTAGCAGCATTTAACACAGCAGCTTTTTCCTTAACTGTTCTAACCTCTTTTTCTAACCTTGGAATTGCTTTTTCTAAGGTTTGTAAATCAGCTAAACAAAGCTCGGTGTTAATAGTCTCCATATCTTTTTTTGGATCAACATTGCCATCAACATGGACCACATCATTATCTTTAAAAACTCTAATTACTTGGCAAATCGCATCTGATTCTCGAATATTTGCTAAAAATTTATTTCCAAGGCCAGCTCCTTCGGAGGCGCCTTTAACAATTCCAGCGATATCAACAAAGGAGACGGATGCGGGCAGAATTTTTTCTGAGGAAAAAATCTCAGCCAAAACCGGCAATCTGGTATCTGGCACTCCTACAACGCCAACATTGGGTTCAATTGTGGCAAAGGGGTAGTTAGCAGCTAAGACATTATTTTTAGTCAGCGCATTAAACAGGGTGGACTTACCCACGTTTGGCAGACCGACGATTCCAATTGAAAGGCTCACAAGGGGTAAAGCCTACGCAAGTTTGTCAGTACTTCCTGCCACTATAACCCCATGCTCCAGACCACTCTTACCCTAGTTATCGGCCTGATCATCGGTATTGCCATTGGCTACCTAATCGCCGCCCTGCGCCATAAATCTAGAAGTGCAGATGGCGCATTACTTGATGATTATAAAAAGCAATTAGAGGCAGAACGAAGTAAGACTGAGAGCTCAATTAAATTAACCGCTGAGTTAACTGCTATGAAGTCAACTGTTGAAAAATTATCTATTCAATCAAATGAGGCAAATCGGATTAGAACTGAGGCTGAGGCCAAACTTGAAACCACAATTAATGAGATGCGAAGAGCAAGTGAATCTATCTTTGATGAGACAAAAAAGATTGCTGGGGCATTATCTAATTCGCAAGCCAGAGGAAAATTTGGAGAAGCCCAACTTGAATTACTTCTACAATCTGCTGGATTGCGCGAAGGCCATGAGTACTCAAGACAAAAATCTACAACCGATGCCGACTCTTCTGGCATTCCAGATATCACAGTAAAGATGCCAGGTGGATCTGCAATTTTTATTGATTCAAAATTTCCCTTTGATCGCTTTTTGGATGCATTTGGTACTCAAGTACAGAGTGAACGAGATGAATACCTGTCTCAACATACAAAAGATTTGTTAAAGCATGTTGAATCTCTTGCAAAACGTGGCTATCACAAATCAGCTGGCTCACCTGATTTTGTAGTCTTGTTTGTCCCCTTTGAAACTTTATTAGCTGAGGCATTAAGAATTGATCCAGCCTTTTTAGAAAAAGCTTTTAAATTAAATGTAACGGTTGCTACGCCAACTTCTATGATGGCTTTGCTTAGAACCATTGGCTATATCTTTACTAGAAATAAGTTAGCTGATAATGCCGATGAGATTCAAAAGGTAGCAAATACCTTCTTGAAAAATATCACTTTGCTTCATGGCAAGATTGTGGCGGTCGGTAAGGCAATTTCATCAACTGCTAAGGCGTATGAGGATTTGATTCCAACTGCAGAGCGCACTGTTTTAAGTCCGGCGCGTAGAATTCATAATTTGGGAGTAACTGGTGATAAAGATAAATTAGCAATCGAGTACCCAGATTCACCAGGGGCAGTAAGAGAATTAAAAGCAATTTCAGCAGATGATGATTTTATTGAGGTAGAAGAGATTGAAGGAGAAAAGTAAGTGAGTAATTTGCCAATTAACTCCCCGATTAAGGGCCCTGGATTAACTAAACCAGGAGTAATTATTTTGCAGTTTTTAGTTATATTTTTATTTCAAGCAGTTGAACTGCTATTTAGGTCCTCCCTTGGAATTATTACCGCCCTTGCCATCTGGATCGCTTTTTTTGGCGCAATTTACTTAGGTAGAAGTGGCACCTTATATGTAGCCGCAGTGGCGCCACCGATTTCACTATTAATTTCATCATTTCTACTAATGCCAACTGTTGGTGGTGGCTCCTTTGCACCAACTAAATTTCTAATTGATTTAGTTTCAGGTCTAGCTTCCGTATCCTTTTATCTATTATCAGGAGCGGCAATAACCTGGTTTTTGTGGTTTAAGCGAGAAAAATCAAGCGCTAACTAACTTACTTGTTAGCGGCTTTTAAATCTTTTCGAAGCTCAGGTGGGATTGCAAATAATAAATGCTCCTCCATCGCAGTAACTGTCTCAACTTCACTAAACCCACGATCTGATAACCACTTAAGTAAATCCTTAACTAAAATTTCAGGCACAGATGCACCACTTGTTACCCCAACAGTTTCAACCCCAGTTAGCCACTCCTCTTTAGCCTCGGCTGCATAATCAATTAAATAGGCAGCCTTAGCGCCATACTCAAGGGATACCTCAACTAATCTAACTGAGTTTGATGAGTTAGTTGATCCCACTACTAAAACTAAATCCGCTCTCGGTGCGATCTGCTTTATTGCAACTTGGCGATTTTGAGTGGCATAACAAATATCATCACTAGGAGGATCGATTAAATTTGGAAATCTTTTTCTAAGCTCTGCAACTGTCGCTAGGGTTTCGTCAACACTTAAAGTAGTTTGTGACAACCAGGCCACCTTATTCTCATCTCTTACCTTTACATTTTTAATATCCTCGATGCCATCGATTAAATGTATGTGATCAGGAGCCTCCCCTGCGGTGCCATCAACCTCTTCATGGCCCTGATGTCCAATTAATAAAATATCGTAATCATCGGAGGCAAATCTTCTTGCTTCATGGTGAACTTTGGTAACTAATGGACAAGTAGCATCAATAGTTTTTAAGTTTCGCTGTGCTGCACTTTGATGCACTGCCGGTGAGACACCATGAGCTGAAAAAACTACAATCTTTCCCTCTGGAACTTCATCTGTTTCATCAACAAATATTGCACCCCGTGCCTCTAATGTTGAGACCACATGTTTATTATGGACAATTTGTTTACGAACATATACCGGTGCACCATATAGATCCAAAGCTTTTTCAACTGTGATAACTGCCCGATCTACACCTGCGCAATAACCTCTAGGGGCAGCAAGTAATACTTTCTTTTGGGTGATCTGGCTCATGTGCTCATCCTAATTGATGATAGAAGTGAGTAGATTTAGCCTATGGCGCCAGAGTTTAAATACGAGGATCTTCTGCCAATTGGTGAGGATTCAACCGAGTATCGCCTACTTTCCAAGGAAGGTATTTCTACCTTTAGCGCAGATGGCAGAGAGTTTTTAAAGGTCGAAGCTAGGGCAATTAGTAATTTAACCGAAGTAGCAATTCATGATATTTCACATTACTTAAGGTCTGAGCACTTGGCTCAATTAGCAAACATTTTGAAGGATCCAGAGAGCTCACCAAATGATCGATTTGTTGCCCTTGATCTATTAAAAAACGCCAACATCTCAGCTGGTGGAGTTCTGCCAATGTGCCAAGACACAGGCACTGCAATTGTGATGGGTAAAAAAGGGCAACAGGTTTTAACTAGCGAAAAAGATGAGATCTCAATTTCAAAAGGTGTTTATGATGCATTTACAAAATTAAATTTACGCTACTCCCAATTAGCACCCCTTTCAACTTGGGAAGAAAAAAACACCGGAAATAATTTGCCAGCTCAAATTGAAATCTACTCAGATTCTGATCATGCAGATGAGTACAACTTTCTATTTATCGCTAAAGGTGGAGGAAGTGCTAACAAATCATTTTTATACCAAGAAACTAAAGCGGTATTAAATCCCACCTCATTTATGAGTTGGCTTGAAGAGAAATTGCGTTCCCTAGGCACATCTGCGTGCCCGCCTTATCACTTGGTAGTAGTAATAGGTGGAACTAGTGCTGAATACACTGTTAAAACTGCAAAGTTGGCTAGCACTAAGTATTTAGATTCACTACCTACTACAGGGGATGCAAAAACTGGCCGAGGCTTTAGAGATATAGAGCTAGAAAAAGATATTTTAAAGCTAACTCAAAGTATTGGAATTGGTGCTCAATTTGGTGGTAAGTACTTTTGCCATGATGTTCGAGTAGTTAGACTGCCAAGACATGGTGCATCTTTGCCAATTGCAATCGCTGTTTCCTGCTCAGCTGATCGCCAAGTTAAAGCAAAGATCACTAAAGATGGAATCTTTATTGAAAAATTAGAGACTGAACCTGCTCACTTTTTACCAGCAGAGGGTGAAAATGATTTAACTGAGCATGAGATAAATATTGATTTAAATCAGCCAATGCCAGCTATTTTGGCTTCTTTATCAAAGCATCCGGCTAAAACTAGAGTTAATTTAACTGGCACCTTAGTGGTAGCACGAGATTTAGCACATGCAAAATTAAAAGAGTTATTAGATAGTGGAAAACCACTTCCTGATTACTTTAAAAATCATGCTATCTACTACGCAGGGCCCGCCAAAAAGCCAGATGGGTATGCATCTGGTTCATTTGGTCCAACAACAGCTGGTCGAATGGATTCATATGTGGAGCAATTTCAAGCAGCTGGTGGCTCTTTAATTATGTTAGCTAAAGGAAATAGATCCACTGCAGTTTCGCAAGCTTGCAAAAAGTATGGTGGATTTTATTTAGGTTCAATTGGTGGGCCAGCAGCCAGATTAGCTCAAGATTGTATTAAAAAAGTTGAGCTCCTAGATTATGAGGAGTTGGGCATGGAGGCGATCTGGAAGATTGAAGTTGAGAATTTTCCTGCTTTTATAATTATTGATGATAAAGGAAATGATTTTTACGCCGATATTAGAAAGCCTCTAAGTATCGGAAAGCGGCCTTAGTATCTAACTTAAGAAAGTTAAAATTAATACCAGTTAGATCTCTTTGATTTGCTCCAGGCCCGGCATGGGTATTCATATCGTTCTTCAATATATTTTAAGCCCCAAGTAATTTGAGTCACCGGGTTTGTCCGCCAATCTGTTCCAACTATCTCCATCTTGGTAGCTGGCAATGCCTGCGCAATTCCATGTGCTCCTGAGCTCTTATTTCTTGCCTTGTAATTCCATTTACTTTCTTTGGTCCAGAGGTTATCTAGACATGTGAACTGTCGTTCAGACCAACGATACTTTTGGGCAATAATTTGGCGAGCTACCTCTTTGGCACCATCTGCCTGGCGAGCACTTTCTACTTGACGTGCTGCAATCGAAATTCTGGCCATCACAGATGCATCCACGACTTTAATTGAATCTAATTCCAATAGGGATGGCACACCTGGGTTTGGATCCAGTGGATCTACCGCCGGCAGCTCTGGGGCGCTCACCTGATCAGAAGGGATGGTTATAAAGACCTGTTGCATATTGCTGGAGGCGTTAGCCGGCTCCACAATAGCTAGGAAGAAGGCTAGGCAGGCAGCAGACAGGGACAACCTGCGAGCTCGCTTACTGCGAACTAAAGGTCGGGAGCCCTTCATAGCTAACCCCTTTCATCGCCTTCAAACTTGCCCTTGTCCTATTTGGACAAGTGCAGAGTGCCAGCCAGCAGTATGAGGGGCAACTTTATTAAGCCGTGTGGCGCGATTATGTTTATATTCACAGGTTTTTACTATTACAAAACTGCAGGTCAGATACGATAAAGTCCGTTTTATCCGTTATGTCATTTACCAGGAAATTTCCTAGTTGGTGAAGTTAATTGGCTCCTCTAATAACTCAGTGACCAATGCTGCAATCTGCGATCTCTCACTTCTAGTTAGGGTGATATGGGCAAACAATGGGTGTCCCTTTAAGGATTCGACCACAGCAACAACACCATCATGGCGGCCCACCCTCAGGTTATCCCGTTGGGCAATGTCATGGGTTAGAACCACCCGAGAGCCCTGGCCAATACGAGATAGCACTGTAAGTAGCACGCCCCGCTCTAAGGATTGGGCCTCATCTACTATCACAAAGGAGTCATGTAGTGAGCGGCCCCGAATATGAGTAAGTGGTAAAACCTCAATCAACCCACGTTCAACAATCTCATCTAAAACCTGCTGACTTACTAGAGCACCTAAAGTATCAAAAACAGCTTGGGCCCAAGGTGACATCTTTTCATTCTCAGTTCCTGGTAAGTATCCAAGCTCTTGCCCACCAACGGCATAAAGTGGGCGGAAGATAACCACTTTTTTATGTAATCGCTTTTCTAATACCGCCTCAAGTCCTGCTGATAATGCAAGTGCACTTTTTCCAGTTCCAGCTCTACCACCTAGGGAAACTATGCCAACTTCTGGATCTAGCAAGATATCTAGAGCAACGCGCTGCTCAGCACTTCTGCCGTGTAAACCAAATGCTGATCTATCACCTCGAACTAATTGGAGTTTTTTATCAGCTGTTACTCGAGCCAGTGCGCTGCCTTTTTCAGAGTGTAGGACTACTCCAGTATGGCAAGGATATTTTTTACCCAGCTCATTAACAATTTTTTCAGCTTCGTAGAGTGAATCAATAATTGTTGAGCCCACACTCTCTTCAACCATTCCACTCCAGCCGCTACTGCTTGCTAATTCAGCTCGATACTCTTCAGCCTCTACGCCAACTGAGGATGCTTTTACTCTCAGCGGCAGATCTTTTGTTACTAATACAACTCTGCGGCCATCGGCCATAAGATTTTTTGCAATTGCCAAAATCCTCGAATCATTTGATCCATCTCGTAAGAATCCAGCAGGCAGAGTTGAAGGGTCAGAGTGATTTAATTCAACAGAAAGTGAGCCGCCCTCATCATTAATCTTTACAGCTTGATCTAACCTGCCACTTTTAACTCTTAAATCATCTAAGGTCCGAAGCGCTGCTCTAGCAAAGTAGCCAAGCTCTGGATGATCTCGCTTGGTCTCTAACTCACCAATTACTGTAATTGGAATTATTACTTCATGTTCGGCAAATCGTGTCAGCGCTACTGGATCTGCAAGAAGCACGCTGGTGTCTAATACATAAGTAATTCGAGCAGGGTTTGGCTGATTTGATACTGATTTTAAGACAATAGATTCGCTAGCCAATTTCTATCATCGCAATCTGTTTAATTTTGCTCGGTTTTTGGAAGTAGATTAAAGGTAAATTATTTGGCTTAAATTTTTGCGCAGACACGCAAGAGTTAAAGGTAAAGTTTAGATAAAGAGTAATTACTGAGAGCCGTTTTTCACCTGGCGTTCGATCCAAAAGGAGGCGACTGGCAGGGTTCCAGCCAGTAAAAATAGTGCAGTTGAGACCAGTGATCTGCGTTGAGCAATCGCAAGATGAAGGGCGGCTAACAAGTAAATTGGGTAAGTAAAGCCATGCACAATTGGAATCCAAATAAAGCTTTCATAAAATGTATCTGATGCGACTAAGTACTTGGCCGGCATATACCCAAACCAAAGTAGCAGTGACATAACCCCTGCCCAAATAGCCATTATTCGAAACCGAAGAATTACGCCACTCATTTTTTCTTATCCGCCTTTTCAATTTTTGGTTTTCTAAATTGTGGAAATAATGGTGCAATCAAGAGTAGTACTGCCATAAACCACCACACCACTACATATGAGATGTGTTGCCAGTAAAAAGTTGTGATTCTCTGTGAAATTTGTGGAGATGGGATAGGTGAGAAGGCAGCATCAAGTTGTGGCGTTAATTTCTCACTCTTTAAAACAATATACCCATCATATAAAAATGGTGTTTGCTCACTAACAACTAGAGCTGGATCGATTCTCGATAGCTCGCCAGGTTTTGGAAAAGCACGATCGACATTTTGTCTTGGATATAGCCGGCCAACAATCTGCGTCTTAGATTTAATCTCCGGCAGTGGTTCATTTGCCTTACCACGCACCACAAGTATTGAATAACCAGTATCTAGATCTAGCAACCTAACATCTAAATCAACTATTTTCTCATCTACTAGTTTTTGATCTCTAGCTATGTATTTATTTGAGTAAATCCCAGAAGCAGAGACGATTCGATTTATAGCCTTAATTGGAATATTTAATCCAGCAGATGCAATTTTGGATAACTCAATAACTGGTTGTTCAGCAACTGGCGCGGTTGAGGCGCTTAAATTTTGAGCCTTATTTAATTGCCAAACTCCCAGCTCAAATCCGGTATAGATCAAAAGCAGCCAAGTTATAACAAATAGAAACTGCTTTACTAATTTTTTCATAAAGTTTTAAAAACTACTCTTGATCCTTACGATCTAATAACCTTTTATATCTGCGATAAAAACTAACCATTAGAAATACCATAGATAAGGTGAGAATTATCATTGTTAAGGAACCAGCAACCCCCATGTCAAAATTTCCAGCCTCATCCTGCATTGCATCTCCCATCTAATTAATACGCTAAGCCTACTTAAGCATTGGCAATAGGTTCTACACTTAGCGTGTGACTCATCCCAAAGTACTAACTGATCCAAGGCTGCGCGAGCGCTACGGAATCAAATCTGCTGGCAAAAATCGGATTTGGATCACATTACTTTCACTTCTATTGGTTTTATCCTGGTTTATTTGGAGTGGCACAAACTTTGCTAACCCTGATATCAGATCTACCTTAATCTCATTTAAAGTCGTCAGTGATCAAAAAATATCTATAACATATAAAATTTCGGTACGGGATTTATCAACTGAACATAGTTGCTCACTTGTGGCAAAAGATATTGATAAAAATACCGTAGGTGAGGTAGTAGATTTAATGCCAGCTAGATCGCTAGCTGTGGGTGAAAACCAACGTACCGTTGAGATTTCTACTCGCTTACCTGCGGTAAATGCAGGAATTGCCAGTTGCCAGTAATCTTTCTACCCTCATGAACCAACCAACTCAGACCTGGCTTACCCAGGAAGC
>CAIUBS010000085.1 GCA_903897475.1 uncultured Actinomycetes bacterium
GATAAAATTTGATACAAAAATTCATTTCCACTTCGCCTTGCAGGATCTCCAGTACAGGTCTCGCGTTTGCCTAAAACACCAAATTTAACCCCAGAGATATACAACAGTTCTGCAACTGCTTTAGTAGTTTTCTTTGCTCGCTCTTCATAAGCACCAGCACAACCAACCCAGAACAAGTACTCCACATCCTCTGGAATTACTGAATCAATTACCGTAATTGGAAAATCAACCTCTTTAATCCAAGCATCTCGATCTACTCTATTAGCACCCCATGGATTTCCAGCTTTTTCTAGATTACGGAAAGTATTACCCAACTCAGTTGGAAACTCAGATTCAACTAAAACTTGAAATCTTCGCATGTTAACAATGTGATCAACATGTTCAATATCTACCGGGCACTCCTCCACACATGCACCACAGGTAGTACAAGACCAAAGCACATCAAGTGAGATGGCATTTTCATGAGCAGATCCCACAATTTTGTCCTGCGCCTTATCGGTACCGATTTTGGCTAGTGCGTGATCACGCATTGCCATAATCAATAACTTAGGCGAGAGTGGTTTTTGCGTGTGCCAGGCTGGGCATTGAGATTGGCATCTGCCGCACTCAGTGCAGGTAGCCATATCAAGTAGGCCCTTCCAAGAAATATCAGCTGTAGTGCCAATACCAAATACATCATCCTCTTTTGGATCTTCAAAATTAATCTCTTGCCCATGCGAGATCATCGGCGGCAGAGCGCCTAATGCATTTTGCTTATTTGGATACTTCTTAAAGTAAATATTAAAAAATGCTAAAAATCTATGCCAAGCAATTCCCATATTTAAATTTAAGCCCACCACAATAAACCAAATCATTGAGGTAGCAATTTTTATGAAGGCAATTATTTGAATCAGATTTTCAATTTGAGCTATCGAATAATTACTAAAGAAAAGTATGGCTGGGTAGGAAAAAGCAAAGTGAAAACTCCAGCTATTTTTATCCGCTAAGGCACCTTCTAAGCCACGAAGTGCGATTACACAAAAAACAATTATTAAAATAGTAGCTTCAACATAGTACGCTTTAAAATTTCCTGATCCATAAAATCTAGATGATCTTTCCTTTTTAAAAATACGAGTTGCTTGCCTAATTCCAATTAAGGCAACTATGCCAATACCGGTAAGGATAGCAATTAACTCAGCAAAAAATTCGTAACCAACAAAGTGCCCAATTATTGGTAATACCCAAGCTGGATTAATTAATTGACCATATGCGGTAATTAAGGTTCCAAGGAGTGCAAAAAATCCAATCATGACAAACCAGTGGGCAATACCTGTAACAGTAAAGTTAAGCATCTTGGTGTGAGTGAAAACCTCACGCAACATATTTTTAAAGCGAATCGCTCTGTCGTCAGATCTAGATCTATCCATTTGACCTGAAGATATTTTTTTATAAAGTGAAAATGCTCTAACTGCGAAAATTCCAACTGCAATTGCAGTTAAAAGGTAGGCGATGATTGCGAGCACGGCTTAAGGGTAGGTCAGAAGGGGCTTCGATGCGCTAAATACTTATCCACAACACTTATCCACTGTGTGGAGAATTACAAGAGTGTAATTAGTGCCAGCGGGTGGCTAGGGAGAATCCAACCCCGACAAAGCCAAAACCGACCACCATATTCCAAGCACCAATTCCAGGAATTGGGTAGGCAGTTGAGCTGATATAGAAAACTACGATCCAAAGTAGACCAATTAAAAAGTTGGCCAGCATTACTGGAACTAGCCACTTTGGGCTTTCTACCTTAATTGGTTCAATTAGCGGTGCAGCCTCTGCGGCTACCTTTCTCTTCCGTTTGACCTTATCGCGCAATTTTGACTTCGGCATGGTGGCAGATTACTACACAATTAGGCCATGAGCACCCATAAGCGCAAAATCTTAGTAGTCGATAATTATGACTCCTTTGTATTTAACCTAGTTCAATATCTGCAGCAATTAGGGGCAGATTGCACAGTGGTGCGTAATGATCAGTTAACGGTAAGTGATGCTGATAATTACGATGGTGTTTTAATCTCACCAGGACCTGGAACCCCTGAGGCAGCTGGCATAAGTGTGGAGTTAGTTAAGTACTGTGCGCAAAAACAGATTCCATTACTGGGAGTTTGTTTAGGACATCAAGTAATCGCAGTTGCATATGGTGCTACCGTCTCAAGAGCCCCAGAGTTATTACATGGCAAGACATCAATAGTTAATCACAAAAACAAATCTGTTTTAGTAGATATCCCAACTCCATTTACTGCAACACGTTATCACTCACTTGCAATTGAAAAACAAACC
>CAIUBS010000086.1 GCA_903897475.1 uncultured Actinomycetes bacterium
ATCTGGGCTGTACGCACTATCCATTACTAACAGGTGTAATTTCATATGTTATGGGTAATGAAATCACATTGGTCTCTAGCGCAGAAGAGACTGCAAAAGACTTATACCGCACCCTGGTGGAAGCTGACTTATTAAATACTGTCGGTAATAAAGTGAATCATAGATTTGTAGCAACTGGTGATTCTGCTAGTTTTGCTGCATTAGCTCGTAGATTCCTAGGTCCAGAGGTAGTATCAGTTACTAATAAAATTTAAATCTCAAGCCAATTAAATTTACTAAATAGGGAGAGAATCATTAGCAGAATCGATGGCAGATCAAGTGATCAGTTAAGACCAATTAAATTTACACGCAACTGGTTAGAGAATGCCGAAGGTTCTGTTTTAGTTGAATTTGGTAAGACCAGAGTTTTATGTGTTGCATCATTTACTCAAGGTGTACCTCGGTGGTTAGTTGGTAAAGGTGAAGGCTGGGTAACGAGTGAGTATGCAATGCTGCCAAGGGCTACTCACACCAGATCAGATCGTGAGAGTGTTAAAGGAAAATTAGGCGGGCGAACTCAAGAGATTTCAAGATTAGTTGGAAGATCATTACGCGGCATCGTGGATATGAAAGCATTAGGTGAGAACACAATCGTGATTGATTGTGATGTATTGCAGGCAGATGGTGGCACTAGAACTGCAGCAATAACTGGAGCTTATGTGGCATTGCATGATGCAATCACTTGGGCAAAATCAAAAGGGCACATAGCTACAAATTTGAATCCGCTTTCACAATCTGTTGCCGCAGTCTCTGTTGGAATAATTGATGGCCAGCCAACATTAGATCTTTGCTATGAAGAAGATGTATCAGCGCAAACAGATATGAACATTGTTTGCACAGGTGATGGAAATTTTATTGAAGTTCAAGGAACTGCAGAAGGTAAGCCATTTGATCGAAAGTTACTGGATAAACTACTGGATTTAGGAGCAAAGGGTTGCTCTGAATTAACAAAACTTCAACTTACAGCCCTGTCTAATTAGTTTTTCAAAAATGCGTCAAATAGTTCTTGCATCAAAAAACATTGGAAAAATTAAAGAGCTAGAAAGATTACTTGGTAAATTTGCCTCTGATGTTAAAGTCTTAGGCATAACAGATTTTCCAGAAATGCCTGAAGTTATAGAAAGTGGCAATAGCTTGAGTGAAAACGCTTGGCTTAAGGCCAAGCAAATATCAGTTTTTTCTAAACTGCCAACTCTGGCAGATGACAGCGGTCTATTTATAGATGCGTTAGCGGGTAAACCTGGAATCTATTCATCTAGATGGTCTGGCTATGAAGGTAATGATTCATTACAGCGTGATCGGCTAAATATCGAAAAAGCGCTAACAGAATTGGTTGATATTCCAGTAGGAAAAAGGGGCGCTCAATTTAAAACGGTAGTGGCTTTTTATATGCCGAACTCAGATGGGAGTTTTTTTGAACAAGAGCAGTTAGGAGTATTAAAAGGTCAGATATCTCAAGTTGCAATAGGTAATTCTGGCTTTGGTTATGACCCAATCTTTATTCCAGATGGATTCAACAAAACCTTGGCGCAGCTGCCAGCAGGGGTGAAAGATGAGGTTAGCCATCGAGGTAAGGCATTACGTGCAATTGCACCTTTTTTGCTCGATCATCTCTAATTTCATTCGGTTAAATCAGATCTTTCCTGTTGTATCCTTATCTCATCCTTCCCTAGGGAAATTCTCAATCTAAATAAGGTTAGTGACCTTAACTAACATTTATGACTAAAGGAGTTTTAAGTGGCCGCAAAGAAGAAAGCAGTAAAAAAAGCATCCGCTAAGCGCAGCGCGAAAAAGAGCGTTAAGCGATCTGTTAAGAAGAGTGTAAAAAAATCTTCAGCAAAGCGCAGTGTTAAGAAAAGTGCAAAGAGATCTGCAAAATCTACAACACGCTACTCAATTCCAGCAGTTCCAGTAAGTGGATCTTCTAGATCATCTGTATCTTCAATTTCAACAACGCCAAGACCTACAACCTCTGCACCAAGATCTACTCCTACCAGCAAAAGCAGTGGCAGTGGATCATCAAAAGCAGTAGTTGTTGCTGTTGTAGTTGGAATTTTAGTTTTAGCTATTGCTGTTATTTCAAGGAA
>CAIUBS010000087.1 GCA_903897475.1 uncultured Actinomycetes bacterium
ATCCCTACCAGTTAATGGTTATGAGCATCCAAGTGGTCCAAAAAATCAAATCTGTATTGCTCAACCTGGTGCAAAAACTTGGGTTAGATCTTGGGTGCCAAATATGGAGACCACCGGCATGGTTATTAGACATGGCGAGGCATTCACAATCAGTGATCACTTAACAGTTTGGGAAGGAAATAAAGCGGTGTATCGCCCAACTGTTCACTACGCATACTGCCCAACAGATGCTGCAGTTGCATCGATGCATGAATTAGAGATGCGGCAATGGGATTTAACGCCAAATCAAAGAATTATGAATGAGGAAATTATTGATGGTGATGATCGCTTAGGTGTATTACTTATGGGACATCCTTACAAGTCTTGGTGGACTGGATCTTTATTAAATATCCATGACTCTAGAAAACTAGTTCCAAAACAATCTGCCACAACTGTTCAGGTTGCTAGTGCGGTTTATGCAGCTGTTGCTTGGGCAATGGCTAATCCAAATGCAGGTTATCGCGTACCAGATGAGTTGCCATGGCGAGAGGTTTTAGGTTACGCAGAAAAGTATTGGGGTGGCTATCACTCAGAGGCTGCTGATTGGGATCCACTAATGCACCGCAATGATCTATTTAAAGGCTGGAATAATCGAAAGTATGACGAAGCAGATCCTTGGCAATTTAGTAACTTTTTAGTTTAGTTACTTAATTGGTGGTAGTGGCTTGCTTGCTTTGATTTCATCAAGGCGAGCAAGTGACTCCAATCTTTCAGTTGCGTGATCGACAATTGGTTGCGGATAATCCTTTAAATATCCATCCAAAACATTCCAGGGTTCATGAATTTCAATTCCTTTTAAATGTGCCAACTCCGGAACATATTTACGGACGTAATCGCCATTTTCATCAAATCTCTTTCCCTGCTCTACCGGATTAAAGACCCGATAGTAGGGAGATGCATCTGTGCCACATCCTGCCGTCCATTGCCAGCCGTGGGCATTTGATGCCACATCGTAATCAACTAAATGCTCTCTAAAAAATCTCTCACCTAGCTGCCATTCAAGGTGTAAATCTTTAACTAAAAATGATGCCACAACCATTCTGGTCCGATTATGCATCCAGCCCTCATTTAGCAACTGGCGCATAGCCGCATCTACAAATGGATAACCAGTTTTTCCCTCACACCAAGCTTTAAATTGTTTACCTGGTTTGTCATATCTCATCTTAGAAAATTGAGGAGCATAGTAATCTGTTTCAGTTTTTGGATTGTTAAATAAGACATCAGCATAAAACTCTCGCCAAGCAATCTCTTTTCGAAAAACTTCATGCGCCTTACTTTGGCCTAATGGAGCTAGCAAAGTTCTAGGGTGTATCTCACCCCAAGTTAGGTGAGCGCTCATTTTGCTGGTGCCATCAATAGCTGCAAGATTTCTAGCTTCATCATAATTATCTAAGCCATTTTTTTGAAAATGTTTAAATCTTTTCATGGCAGCCTCTTCACCTGCTTGCGTAATACTCACACCAGCTGGAACTTTCCAATCTGGAAACTGTCTTGAATCAGAGTCAACAGATACAGCAGCAATACTTTTAGGTCTTACTTGAGGTTTTCGCCAACCATGAGCTAACCAAGCTCGATAAAAGGGGGTGTAAACACGATAAGGAGTTTGATCACTTGGTTTTAATACTCTGCCGGGAGCAATTGCATATGCAGATCCAGTTCTAACTAACTTAATTCCGCTGCTTTCAATTTCTGTATCTCTAGCAGCACAAAATGGCTCATACTCTGCTGAAATATGAACTGCTTGCGCATCATATTTTTTTTGTAATTTTTTTAGCACCTCAATTGGTTCACCATTTATAACCTGTAATTTATTATCAAGTGAGTCATCTAGATGATGCAGAGATTGAGCTAGGTAGGCAAGTCCTTTGGCACCTGTGCGCTCTTTTAACTTTGAATCAATAATAAATACTGGAACTATTTCATCACTTTCAGAAAGGGCAGCAACTAATGCTGGATGATCTGAGATTCTTAAATCTCTTCTAAACCAAAGTATCGACCTAGTTCCCACCGGTCTATCTTAGGAGTGAAGTGACTCCACAGTTTCATCCCAACCTTTAACATCCTTTGGCTTGCGTGGGCCTGGACCAACATAGCGAGCAGATGGTCGAATAATTCTGCCAGTGCGCTTTTGTTCCAAAATATGTGCAGACCAGCCAGCAGTTCTAGCTGCGGTAAACATTGAAGTAAATAGGTTTGCTGGCACTTGTGCAAAATCCAAAACAATTGCAGCCCAGAACTCAACATTTGTTTCTAAAACGCGATCTGGTTGACGAGATTTTAATTCAGCAAGAGCTGCCTTTTCTAACGCCAATGCAACCTCATAACGAGGAGCATTTAATTCTTTTGCAGTACGACGCAATGTACGAGCGCGTGGATCTTCAGCGCGGTAAACCCGATGGCCAAATCCCATCAAACGCTCACCCTTATCCAAAATTGATTTAACATAGCTTTCTGCATTTCCAGTTTTTTCAACCGCTTCAATCATTGAAAGCACGCGAGCTGGAGCTCCACCATGTAATGGTCCACTCATGGCACCAATTGCACCAGAGATTGAAGCAGCAACATCAGCACCAGTTGATGCAATTACTCGACCAGTAAAGGTTGAAGCGTTCATGCCATGCTCAGCAGCTGAAACAAAATAGGCATCGATGGCACGAACATGAACTGGATCTGGCTCTCCTCGCCAGCGAATCATCATGCGCTCAACTACGGTATGAGCTTTATCAATCTCTGATTGTGGAATAGCAGATGCAATTGTTCCTCTGGCAGATTGCGCTACATAAGAAAGTACCATTACGGAAACTCTGGCTAAATTATTTCTTGCCTCTTCATCTGAAATATCTAGTAATGGTTTTAAACCCCAAGCTGGAGTTAACATTGCAATTGCAGATTGCACATCAACTCGAACATCGCCGGTGTGAACTGGAATTAAAAATGGTTCAGCTGGTGGCAATCCAGGATTAAATTCATTATCAACTAGCAATCCCCAGACATTTCCAAATGTGACTCGACCAACTAAATCTTCAATATCAACGCCGCGATATCTAAGCGCACTACCTTCTTTATCAGGCTCAGCAATCTGGGATTCAAATGCAATTACACCCTCAAGTCCAGGCTTAAAATCATCGGCCACTTTTTTTCTCACTCCCTAAGCGATAAACAACTCTTTACAATGCTCGTATTGTGCTACCTAGGCGGTAATGCCACAAATCAGATGTAGATGGGGTTAGATAGCGATCATGACAAGTAGGCAAGATATCAGCGCCATGCGCCGCCAGTATGGCGAGGTGGGATTGGTAGAAAGTGATCTACCAGATGAACCCTTAGCTTTATTTAACTCCTGGCTCACCGATGCTGCTGCCAATGAGATTGTGGTTGAGGCTAATGCCATGGTCTTATCAACTGTTACAAGTAATGGTCCTAGTAGTAGGACTGTCTTACTTAAAGATTTAACTCAAGATGGCTTTACCTTCTTTACCAATTATGGCTCCAATAAAGCTAAAGCGATTGCAGAAAATGACAATGTCAGTTTGCTTTTTCCCTGGTATCCAATGGAGCGCCAGGTAATAATTTTAGGAAGTGCTAAAAAAATTTCTCGCAAAGATAGTGAGGCCTACTTTGCAACCAGACCCCGCACATCTCAAATTGGTGCTTGGGCAAGTGAGCAATCGACACAACTTTCTTCACGAGATGAGTTAGAGAAAAAATTTAAAGAGTTTGAAAGCAAGTGGCCAGAAAATTCAATTATTCC
>CAIUBS010000088.1 GCA_903897475.1 uncultured Actinomycetes bacterium
ACTGGGTTGATAAAAGCTAATGTGCCTTCAAGACTTTCTTTTGCAACAAGCAGTTTGGCTGATTCTAGAGTTATTTTAGATACACCTGGTGCTGAAAAATTGGTAGGACAAGGCGATGGATTATTTTTACCAATGGGGGCTAGTAAGCCAGTTCGAATTCAGGGCGCTTACATTTCAGAACGAGAAATTGAAGCGGTTGTAAATCATGTTAAATCTCAACTACAACCAGTTTATAGAATTGATATAAATGCTCCAATTAAATCTAGTGTTGTAACAGATGATGTTGGTGATGATTTGGATTTATTACTACAAGCAATTCAGTTGGTGGTCTCAACACAATTTGGATCAACTTCAATGTTGCAACGTAAGTTAAGAGTAGGTTTTGCAAAAGCTGGAAGGCTTATGGATTTAATGGAAAGCCGTGGAATTGTCGGACCCACTGAAGGCTCAAAGGCTAGGGCGGTATTAATTAACGCAGAGCAAATGCCAGAGGTCCTAGAGTCGATTCGAGGGAATACTTAGAAAACGAAGGGTGAAAAGATGGGTGAAAAAGTGTCGCCCCAAATTTGAGCACAGGTCCTCAGATTATCCGACTCAAAAAATATTTCTAATTTATCGAATTGGTTCTATCATTAGCCATCCCCAAAAGAAGGTATGGCTATGGAAGAAAAGTCCGCGCTCAAGATAGCGGTTGAAGCCTCTGGGATGTCTATTGAAAAAATTTCCGATAAGACAAATATTAGAATTGCAGTAATTGAAGATTTGCTAAATAACTCTGTTGAGGTTTGTGGCGGAATTGCATACGCCAGAGGACACATCAGATCGATCGCAAAAGTTTTAAAGGCTGATGCAGATTTATTGGTTTCAGCAATCGAAGCTGCTCAAACTGGTGACAAGAAACTCATTATTGATCAGTTAGCTGAAAATAATGTTGCGGATAAGAAAAAAGAAAAAAAGAAAATAAGATTTGGCACATTAGCCTCAATTTCAGCTGCAGCTCTTAGTATTGGATTTATCGCCCAAATAGCCATTAACAATGTTTCAGCGGTTAATGACTCATTAGTTGTCTCCTCTTCTGAAAACTCAACTTTGCAGAAAAGTGAAACATCTGCAATCCGAGCTAGTGGTGTTAATTTGGTTCTAACTGGAGTTTTTGGAAATAGTTGGGTTGGGTTATCAAATGCCAATGGTGATCAAATCTTTAATGGTCAGATTTATGCTGGACAATCTCAAACTTTTAGTGACCCTCAATTAATCAAAGCAGTTATTGGAAATGCAGGTGCCATTAAATTAGAGTTAAATGGAGCAGATCTTGGAATAGCTGGTAGTGATGGGCAGGTTGTCAGGTTGGATTTTGGCACAAATGGCCTATCACAGTCCTAAATAGAAGTTAATTAAATTTGCGCGCTATCCTTAGCGCATCGTGAATTCAAAACTTGTAACAGAAAAATCACCAAGAACTGTCGCATTGGTGACGTTAGGGTGTGCCCGAAATGAAACAGATTCTGAAGAGTTAGCTGGCAGATTGGCTGCAGATGGCTGGAGGTTGGTTGATGATCCAACACAAGCTGAGATTGCAGTAATTAATACTTGTGGATTTATTGAAAGTGCGAAAAAAGATTCAATTGATGCTTTAATGCAAGCGCATTCACTTAAGGGTAATGGAGTTACAAAAGCTGTAGTAGCAGTTGGGTGTATGGCTGAGCGGTATGGAAATGAATTAGCCTCAGCACTTCCTGAAGCTGATGCGATATTAGGTTTTGATGATTATCAGGAGATTTCTGCAAGACTTTCCACAATTATCGATGGTGGAAAAATTTCAGCCCACACCCCAAAAGATCGAAGAACGCTTTTACCTATTGCCCCTAGTCAGCGAGCTGAGCAGAAAGCAAAGGATAATTTAAAAGATATTTCACCGATCGGCACAGTTCTTAGAAAGCGTCTAGATAAGGCTGCGATAGCGCCACTTAAAATTGCTAGCGGCTGTGATCGTAGGTGCTCATTTTGTGCCATTCCATACTTTAGAGGCTCATTTGTTTCCCGATCTCCAAATGAGATTATTGAAGAAGCAAAGTGGTTAGCTGATAATGGTGTTTCTGAATTGTATTTAGTAAGTGAAAATACCACCTCATATGGAAAAGATTTTGGTGATTTAAAATTAATGGAAAAACTATTGCCACAGTTATCGAATATTGAGGCAATAAAAAGAATTCGTCTGTCCTATCTGCAACCAGCTGAGGTGCGGCCATCTTTGCTGCAAGCGATGGTTTCAGTGGATAAAGTCGTTCCGTACTTTGATCTATCCTTTCAGCACGCTAATGGCGACTTACTTAGGAGAATGCGTAGATTTGGTGATGGAGAAAAGTTTTTACACTTAATTTCACAAATTCGAGCCCTATCTCCAGAGGCAGGAATTAGATCTAATTTCATCGTTGGCTTTCCTGGTGAAAGTGATGCGCAGTTTATAGATTTAATTGAGTTTTTATCTCAAGCCCAGCTAGATGCAATCGGAGTTTTTGGTTATTCGGATGAGGATAAAACTGAAGGAATAGGTCTAGATAATAAGGTAGCTTCTGAAGTTATTGGTGAGCGGGTAGCTGAATTATCAACACTAGTTGATGAGTTAATTACTCAACGTGCTGAGGCAAGAATTGGTCAGATGGTTACAGTACTTATAGAAGATGAAGCTGAGCAAGAAGGTAGGTCAGATCATCAAGGTCCAGATGTTGATGGCTCTACCTTTGTAAAATCTAGAAATAAATACCGAGCAGGTGAGTATGTTCAGGCTGTAGTTAGCGATGTATCAGGTGTTGATTTGATTGCACAAGTAATATGAAAAAAATAGATCGCCCAAATCTACCCAATTCACTTACTATTTTCCGAGTTCTTGCCTTGCCAGTTTGTGCTTATGCGCTTTTTAAAAATAATGGAAAAGATCCAGATTGGCGCATAATTGCATTTGTCCTATTTTTTATTGTCGGATTAAGTGATATTTTAGATGGCAAAATTGCTCGTGATCGTAACCAAATAACTGAGCTAGGCAAGTTACTAGATCCAATAGCTGATAAGGCTATGTTGGCAACGGCAACAATCGGTGCCTCGATTTTAGGAATGCTACCTTGGTGGATAACTATAGTTTTTTTGACACGAGAGATTGCCGTGACAATTCTTAGATTAGCGGTATTAAAAAGGGGAGTTATTGCAGCTAGTCGAGGTGGAAAATTAAAGAGCTTCTTTCAAAGCTTTGGCGTTGGATTTTATATTCTACCTCTACCAACCTATCTATACACACCACGTGATATTTTTATGGCGATAGCAGTCCTATTGACTGTAACTACAGGCGTTGATTATTTTAGAAAGGCGCTTAAAAAGTGAGCACGGATAATCTAGCAAAAAAAGTAGTTAATAAACTTAAAAAATTAGATAAAAGTTTGTCGGTGGCAGAATCAATCACAGCTGGTGGTATTGCCAATTCAATTACCCAAGTACCAGGAGCCTCTAAAGTCTTCTTTGGTGGAATAATCGCTTATAGCGATGATAGTAAGGTTTCAGAATTAGCAATAAGCAAATCTGATATCAAAAAATTTACATCTGTCTCTGAGCAAGTTGCAATTGAAATGGCTAAAAATGTTCGGAAAAAATTTAAGACCGATTTTGCAATCTCGACCACCGGGGTAGCTGGTCCAGGTAAGGCCTATGGGCAAAAAGCTGGCACGGTATGGATTGGTATTTCCACTCAAAAGCAGACATTTGCAGTCTCACTTTTACTATCGGGGGATCGAGAAATGATTCGCCACGCGACAATTACCAGCGCTTTAGCAGCCTTAGAGCGTATTCTTAAGCCGTGATACTTCTACGCACCCATATCGGAAGCGCCCTTCGTGCTGCCCGAATTGAACAGGGTAGGACCTTACGCGATGTTGCAAAGTGCGCTCGCGTATCTCTTGGTTATCTCTCTGAGGTAGAGCGTGGTCACAAAGAAGCCTCAAGTGAGTTGCTCAATTCAATTTGCTCAGCTCTTGATCTATCTCTTTCCACAATCTTGGTTGATGTTGCCACTGTGGTTAAAACCCACGAATCCCCAGTATTGACTATCTCAACTTTGCAAGTGGTAGAGACCGCAGCTTAAGTTGTCTGCCCAGCCGGCGTTTGCACCATACGCCCGCCAAACCGCAACAAGTAATAAGTCTCGTACAGCTATATTTGCTGGCGCCAAAGCTGTAATTACTGAGGTTGGAAATTATCAATCTAATATTGCAGATATTGCTCTACGTGCTCAAGTCTCAAAGGCAACTATTTATAATCAATTTGCCGATAAAGCGGAGATGATGGAATCTCTAGTTGAGTCAGAGGTTGAAAGATTAGTCGAACTTGGCTTATCAGCTTCATCCAGACAGGAAGCGCTTTATCTATTATCAACATCAATTTCTCAAGATTTAGCATTGCGTAAACTGGTAGAAACCGATCCAACAGATATTGCTAAATTGGTAACAATTTCCTCCCATCCAACCTGGGTAGTAGCGCACAAGGGAATTGCTAAGATTTTTGGTGGTGATGCAGCAGCTTGCGGTGTTGTCCTACGTTGGTTAATTGGTCAGATAGCATCCCCGATAACGCAAGAAGAGTCACTGGCTCAATCTAAACGCCTAGCAAACACCCTATTTCAATAGGTCTGTTGATAGGTTTTTTTAAGTTACGCCACTTTTGAATTTCTAACATGCGCATCTCAGAGCTTCGTAATCGACTAGCCTCCTATTTTCCAGATCCTGATACTTATGCCAGGGATATCATCCATAGCGAATTAGGCGGGATAAGTGTTAATGCTGCGATTGATCTGGGGATGGAGCCAGATGAGATTTGGAAGGCGGTAGTCAGACATAACCCTACGATGCCACCTCAATACAGATAGCGGCGTGTCCTAGCCGATATTTACCCCTTCGAACAGTTGTTCGATACAATTATCCTGCCCAACCAGAGCGGTTCCACAGTTCCGCTGGCACCTTATGCCAGCCGTTAGTGAGATTCCGTACCTTCTGGACCGAACAATATGACCTCGCTTTTGAAAATTACTTTTCAATAGCTGGTCAAGGAGAAGAAAGGAAATAAATCACTATGGCCTCTGCAAATAGAGAACCACAAGATGATAAAAAAGAAGATAAACGATCTAGTGATCGTTCAAAATCCCTAGATACCGCCCTTGCCCAAATCGAGCGTCAGTTCGGTAAAGGATCGGTAATGAAAATGGGTGACCGCAAAGCTGTTGCTATGGAGGTCATTCCAACTGGTTCAGTTGCATTAGATATCGCACTCGGTGTTGGCGGTCTGCCACGTGGCCGAGTTGTTGAGATTTATGGCCCAGAGTCATCAGGTAAAACTACGGTTGCATTGCATGCAATTGCTAATGCTCAAAAAGCTGGTGGTATTGCAGCCTTTATTGATGCCGAACATGCTTTAGATCCAGAGTATGCAAAGAAACTTGGTGTTGATATTGATGCTTTACTAGTTTCTCAACCAGATACTGGTGAGCAAGCACTTGAAATTATGGATATGTTAGTTAGATCTGGTGCCATTGATATTGTTGTTGTTGACTCAGTTGCAGCATTAGTACCAAGAGCTGAAATTGAAGGTGAGATGGGTGACTCTCATATGGGTCTACAAGCTCGTTTGATGTCACAAGCACTTCGTAAAATGACAGGTGCACTACATCAATCAAATACCACTGCAATCTTTATTAATCAGCTGCGCGATAAGATCGGTGTCTTCTTTGGATCACCAGAGACTACAACAGGCGGTAAGGCACTTAAGTTTTATGCCTCCGTTCGTATGGATGTGCGCCGAATTGAGACCTTAAAAGATGGTCAAGAGGCTGTTGGTAATAGAACCCGAGTCAAGATTGTTAAGAACAAGGTTGCTCCACCATTTAAGCAAGCTGAGTTTGACATCATTTACGGCGTTGGAATTAGCCGTGAGGGATCATTAATCGATCTTGGTGTTGAAGCTGGGATTGTTAAAAAATCTGGCGCCTGGTTTACCTATGAAGGTGACCAATTAGGGCAGGGCAAAGAGAATGCCAGAGCATTCTTAATTGATAACCCTGATCTAGCAAATGAAATTGAGAAAAAGATCCGTGCATCATATGTGCCTGCTGAAATTGACCCTGCCTTAGTGGCAGCTGTTGATGAGGCGACCGCTGATGTTGAGTTCTAATCTCTAACCAATAAAAGTACACCTTGAAAAAAAAGCAAGATGTAGTAACTGATCCCTACTCTGAAGCGATGTCGATTGCGCTATACGCATTGGCCCCGCGAGCAAAGAGTAGGGATGAGTTATTTAAGCAATTATTAAAACGTGGCGTAGATAGTGAAATCGCTAATTCTGTTTTAGATTCACTTGAGCTACAAGGTTTGTTAAATGATCTTGAATTTGCAAAGTTATGGTCAGAATCTCGGCAACGAGCAAAGAAGTTAAGTAAGCGAGTCATTGCAGGTGAGCTCAGGAGTAAAGGAGTTTCCCAAGATATTATCAATGAAGTTATTGATGATATTGATGATGAAAGTGAGTATTCCCAAGCTTTCTCATTAGCGCAGCGTAAGTACAATGCTATTTCCCATTTAGATCCAGAGGTTATTTATCGCAGGATCTCTGGGCTACTTATGAGAAAAGGTTATGGCCATGGGGTTTGCGCCAGAATTATGCGGGAGTTAACAGGTAATAACTAGCAAGTAGAATTACACCGTGCCTACCTTTGTAGTTGAGACTTACGGTTGCCAGATGAATGTTCATGACTCTGAGCGAATTTCTGGCTTGCTGCTAGATGCTGGCTACACCCAGGCATTAGCTAATACTCAGCCAGATCTGGTTGTGTTTAATACCTGCGCAGTGAGAGAAAATGCTGATAATAAATTGTATGGAAATCTTTCTTTTCTAGCCCCTCGCAAAAAGAGTGACCCCAATTTCCAAATTGCAGTAGGTGGTTGCATGGCGCAAAAAGATAAGGACTTGATTATCAAAAAGGCTCCATATGTGGATGTAGTTTTTGGAACTCACAATATTGGATCTCTTCCAGTTTTATTAGAGCGGGCCAGAATTGAAGAGTCAGCTCAAGTTGAGATCAAAGAGTCACTTGAACATTTTCCATCTACATTGCCAGTAAAGCGCGATTCTGCATTCTCAGCCTGGGTTTCAGTTTCGGTTGGCTGTAATAACACTTGTACCTTCTGCATAGTTCCACAATTGCGCGGTATCGAGAAAGATCGTCCAGTAGGAGATATCCTCCAAGAAATTAGAGCACTGGTTAATCAAGGAGTAATTGAAATAACTTTATTGGGTCAAAATGTAAATGCCTACGGCGTTGACTTTGGTGATCGACAAGCG
>CAIUBS010000089.1 GCA_903897475.1 uncultured Actinomycetes bacterium
ACCTTTTTCTTCAAGTTGAGCGGCTAACTCTTGGGATGTGATATTTAAACTTGATAAATCCAGGCCGACGATATTTGTGTCTACCATCTCTGGTGTGATTACTTTAGGTGCGATTTTTGATACTGCCTCGGCGATTGATTTCGCACGCAGATGATCATTTTTTAGAAACTTAATATTATTTTCTAGGGCATAGTGGCCAGCAGCTGCAATCTGGCCTACCTGTCGCATTCCGCCACCGTATCGCTTGCGCCACTGTCTTGCCTTAGTAATTCTCTCCTTTGATGAGATCATTAACGAACCTATTGGAGCACCAAGCCCTTTTGATAAACACACGCTCAAGGTATCAAAGTGTTTTCCATACTCTTTGAAATCTACCCCAGTTGCCACGTGGGCATTCCAAATTCTTGCTCCATCTAGGTGCATTGAAATACCAAGTTTTTGGGTTTCCTGACGAAGTTTTTTAATCTGCTCAATTGGTTGCACAGTTCCACCACCAAAATTATGAGTATTCTCAATAGCAATTGCGGTTGTTGATACAAGATAAGGTCCAGAGTCTGGTCGTGCAATATTTAATACATCCTCTGCCCTTAATAAGCCACGATCTGCCAGCCAAGTTCTAGTGGTTATTCCACTGAAAACTGCACCTGCTCCAAGCTCTGCTCTAACAATATGTGAATTTGTCTCAGTCAGTAACTCTTCACCGGGTGCAACTAACATTCGGATCGCTAATTGATTTGCTAAAGAACCAGTAGGACAAAAAAGAGCGGATTCATGGCCAAATAAATCTGCAACTCGTTCTTCAAGTGAATTAACAGTCGGATCTTCACCATAAACATCATCACCAACCTCAGCCGAAACCATAAACTTTCGCATTTCATCTGAAGGTTTAGTTAAAGTGTCCGACCTAAGATCAACTACTTTATCTGCCACTTTTGTTTGCTCCTGAATGAGTGTGTTTTGAATCAGACCAAATTACCAGTGCCATGGCAAGTAATACTAGAGTTCCACCGCAAATTATTCGCCAAGTGATCGGATCATTATCAAAGTAGAGTCCAAAAAATAGTGCGAATGGAGTTTCCATGGCAAGTAGTACGCCAGCAACAGTGGCGCTCATAACTGATTGGGCCTTGGTTTGGATAAGAAATCCCAAAAAAGTTGCAAAGAACGCGGTGTAGAAAACTGCTGACCATACTGCATTATCTGGTGGGAGTTGAAAACCATCTTTTAAGGATAAAGCAAAGAAAATTACGGCTGAAACTAAAATTTGTATCAATGTTAATGCGTAAGTATTTTCTCCATCACTCCACTCACCTAAGGCGACAATTTGCCCGGCAAATAGTAAAGCGGAGATCAAAACCAAGATTTCCCCGATACCAACAGTGATGCCATTAAATGAAATAAAGTAAAGACCGATTGTTGCAACCAGCACTGCTAACCATTGAACTTTGAAAATTTCTCGCTTTAGAAGTAGCCAAGATATTAGGGGCGTAAAGACTAAGTAAAGGCCTGTTATAAATCCGGTGTTGGAAACTGTTGTTTGGGTAAGTCCAAATGTTTGGAATATGAATCCACTGCAAAGAAGTAATCCGATTAAAACTGCTCGCTTAACAAATTTACGGTCTAATCCTGTTAAAGATTTTGGTTTGTAGATGAACATAAAAGCAGCTGCAAGAATAAATCTACTTGCCAAAAAAGAGTAAACGTCCTGACGAACTAGAGAATCTTTCATAATCAAGAAAGCCCCACCCCAAACTGCAGTGGTGGCAAGCAATCCTAAATAGAGAAATACTTTAATTTTCATTTATTTATCTCGCATCTTTTTTAACATAGCAACTTCACTGCCATGTTCTGGTTCAGCTCCAGGAGTTTCTAGGATTAATGGTGCATTTAAAACAGCCGGATGGGCTAATAATTCTATGAACGGTTTGCTGCCAATTTCGCCCTTGCCAATATTCTGGTGACGATCTTTTAGGTTCCCGCAGATATCCATGGAGTCATTAGCATGAATCAATTGAATTCGCTCTATGCCAGCAATCTTTACCAATAGATCCATCGTTTCAGTCATGCCTCCAGGTTTTTTGATGTCATGACCAGCTGCAAAAACGTGGCAGGTATCAAGACATACGCCAACCTTTGGGTGCCACTCAAGGGCTTCAAAATACTTAGTTAGATCATCTAATTTCTTAACTAAAGATTGGCCTTGACCTGCAGTTGGCTCAAGCAGCAGCCAAGGGTCGTCATCTTTTAAGTTATTTAGAATTGGCATAACACCTTCATGTATTTGCTGCCATGCTTTATCAACATGTGAGTCATCAACAGCTGAGCCGGTATGGACAACCACTCCTTTTGCACCAATTTCTCTGCCTCGCTTAAGTGAATAGGCAGTTGCGGCCAATGAATTTTCATAGGTTGAAACTGTTGGTGAACCTAGATTTATTAGGAATGAAGCATGCACATAAGTTTCAATATTGTGTTCAGCAGTCTTGGCTTTAAAAGCCCCATCCATTGCAGGATTGGGTGCTGAAGTTGCCCAAGTTCTGGGGCTTGATGCAAAAACTTGAATTGCATCCGCTTTAATAGTTAAGGCATATTCGATTGACCGCGTGGCCATGCCTCCAGAGGTTGGAACATGTGCTCCGATTTTAGGAAGTGATTTAACTTTAGCCATCAGGGGAGCCTACCTGAGAGGTGGCTAATTTTATCTATCTTAAAGTGAGCGTAATTACAGCGCCTTGTTTAACTTTTGTGCCAATGGCAGGTGAGATGTTGTTAACCTTTCCTGAACCTTTGATTACAACTTTTAGTCCTAAATTCTCAATATCTAAGCTAGCGTCGTTTTTATTCTTACCTAAAACGTTGGGCACAAAGACAAACTCTGGTCCCTTAGAAACAACGACTGAAATTTTGCTACCCAAATCAATTGAATCAGATTTATCAGGGCTTTGAGAGATAACTTGTCCTTTGAAAATATTGTCACTAAATTTATAGGTAACATCTACATCAAAGCCTTTTTCCGTTAACTCTGAAAGCGCTTCGTCGCCACCTTTACCCACATAAGATATTAGAGAAATTTTTTCGATTCCCTTACTAACTTCAATATTAACAATCGATTTACGTTTAACCGCCTCACCATTTTTAGGATCGGATCGGACAACAAATCCTGAAGCTAATTGCATATCAAATACTTCATTGATATCACCCACTGTTAAACCAAGTTCAGAAAGTTTTTGAGAGGCAACATCTGGGGTTAATCCCTTGAGATCTGGAATTTTAATACGTTCCTGACCTTTGGAGATTACTAAACCAACAGTGCCAGCAGGAGAAACCTTTCCGCCGCCACCAGGTCTTGAGGAGATTACCTTCCCTTTTTCAATATCTTCGCTAAATATTTCTTCGGCAACTTCAGCCCCAAGTCCTATTTTAGAGAGTGTTGATTTAGCTTCAGATTGAGTCAGACCCACTAATGAAGGTACAGAGATTTTTCCTACACCTAAGAACTTGTAGCCACCAAAAAACAATCCAGCAACAAGTAATAGGGCGATTACTCGATTTCGCTTTACCCTTCTAGAAACTTTACGTTTTTTCGTTCTCACTGAGTCCTCTGGTTCAGAAACATTAATGGGCTTTGTTGAGATTAATTGAGAAGTTTTCTCTTTCAAGCCTCCAAAGGCAGAACCTACAGAAACTTTCTTACGTTTACTCATTTTAGGCACTACTGGCGGCAAATCAAGTTCCAAACTTAACTGCCTGCGTTTTGGATCTAGTTTTGCTTGGATATCACGCACTTTATTAAGTAATTCCTCAGCATCCTTTGGCCTCTGATCAGGATTTGGATCGGTTGCTTCAAACACTAAATCTGCAATTACATCAGGAATATTGCCGTTTATTTGGTTAATTTTTGGTATGCGATCATTGACGTGACGATATGCAATTTGAATTGGTGTTTCGCCATCGTATGGCTTCTTACCAATTAACATCTCGAACAAAACAATGCCAATTGCGTAAATATCACTACGGGCATCAGCAACACCTCGCTGAACCTGCTCTGGTGATAAATACGAAACGCTACCAAGGACAACGCTTGATTCAGCAGTCATCGTTTGAGCCATGGAGGTGTTTCGAGCTAAACCAAAATCAGCCACCTTTATTCGGCCATCTTTTGAGATTAAAATGTTTTCTGGCTTGATATCTCGATGAATAATTCCAATTTTATGAGCAGCCGCTAAAGCGCTAAGGACTGGATTTATTATTTGAATGGTTTGTTCGGTATTTAGAACTCCATTCTCGTTTAAGAAATCTCTAAGAGTTGTGCCCTCAACTAATTCCATTACAAGAAATACTGCAGGTGGTCCACCTTCATTCCAACCTTGGTCTTGAATTGAAACTATATTTGGATGCGATAGCGCGGCAGTAGCCTTTGCCTCTTTAATAAATCTTGAAACAAATGCCTCATCATTGGCCAGGTGAGCGTGCATGATTTTTACTGCCACTGGGCGGTCAAGCCGAGTGTCTATGCCGGCGTAAATTGTTGCCATTCCACCGGCTGCTAAGCGCCGTTGTAGCAGGTAGCGATTATCAATCAGCTCACCGGTTAGATCAGACACAACGAAAGTTTAGAGAGAAAGCTTGAAATTTAGAGTTTATGGCACGCCAGATATCGTGTAATCCGCAGCTTTATTGGTTAATTCAGCAGAGAAATGTTTGTTTTGGTCCACTAAGAAATTTAACATTTGTGCTCTAACCACCTCACCATCGCGAGCGATCACCCGTTCAAAACCAGATTCAGCATCAAATTCCACCCATATGATTCGCGAAAGCATTTTTCGGAAAGCACTCTGTCCGGCCCCAACCCCCTCCAGAAACAAAGTTTTCGTCGAGGAAATTTTTACGGTTTCACCAAAAACGTTTTGCTGCCAATTAAATTTTCTATAAATCACCTCATTACCCTGCAAAAATGGGTTAAGAATCTCATCAATAACTCGCTTTGTTAATTCCTTCGATAGTGGATCTTTCCAACCACTGTATAAATCATCCATATGGACTATTTGACTACTGAGAGTATCTAACTGTAATTGCGAAGCAAGAGTAGTTTTACCTGACCCAGCAACACCATCGATTGCGAAAACATGTGGGGAGGTGTTGTCAATTTGCTTAAGGTTTGAAAGTAAATCTTGATAACTAATCAATTTTGAATTTTTCAGACTCTCGGAGCCAGCGCACCCAACCCCATATTGCAATAGCTGTGAAGATTAAGTATAAAAAGCTAGTTAAATACAAATCACCTTTAAGGTATTGATAGGTATAGGCAAGATCAACAATTACCCACAAAGGCCAAGCCTCAAATCGTTGCCAAATCATCAGCAATTGAGCAATAACACTTCCAACGAATCCAAAGGATTCAATTGCAGATGATGTCGCCCCAATATTTGTTAAAACTGGCCAGATAACAAGGGAAGAAACAAGTAACATTGTGACTACTGAGATTCGTTCTTTTGCTTTTAATTTTCTAGGTTTGACTCCCTTTGGTCCCCACCCAAACCAACCCCAAATTCCGCCAGCTATAAAAATAAATTGAAGCGCAGCACTTGCGTAGTATTGAGATTGAAAAAACAAAATTGCATAGAGAAAAGAGCTAATTCCCCACCATGGCCACGTTATGCGTGGACCAAGTACACCAAGAATTACCCCTATAAGTGAGGTAATAAAAGCAAAAAATTCTAGAATAGACATAAAGAGCCCCTTTCCAATTCGCATTACCGAACTGGTCAACCGGTCGGCCTGAATTTCAAGCCCTCTCAGCTAAATTTCTTAGCTCCCGTGTTATTTATCTTAGCCTAAAAGAAAGTTGTCTATAGTTATCAGGTGTTGAAATTCGGCTACATGGCGATGATTGTATTCACGATCATTGGATCATTTTGGTTGGAAGTTGTCTTAAAAATAGGTGTCCTACGGCGCACCAAAAGATTGGTGCTAAGTATTTTGCCGGTTTCACTTTTTTTCCTACTATGGGATGCATATGCAATTGATCAGGGGCACTGGTATTTTGATGAGAAGCAAATACTAGGAATTTTTGGACCTTTCGATATTCCTTTAGAAGAGTTCTTGTTTTTTACTTTTATTCCGATTGCAGCGGTTATGACAATTGAGGCAGTCCGAACAGTGAAAAGGCACTGGACTGTGGGGGATGAGTGATGGTTTACACCGATATTGCAGTTCTAGCCTTTTTATTCTCAGTGATATTTGATCAGTTTGTTATAAAGGCAAGATTATTACGGCGCGCAGTATTTTGGACAAGTTATGCAATTATTTTGCCATTTCAGCTAATAACTAATTGGTGGTTAACATCAAGAAACATAGTTATGTATAGCCAAGATGCAATTATCGGAACACGTATTGCATCTGCACCAGTTGAGGATCTACTTTTTGGCTTTGCCCTAATTCTATGTGTGATGAATATGTGGATATTTTGGGGCAGAAAAGGTATGCAGAAGAGATAGTTATTTTTTAAATTTCGAACGTATGTAGGCAGGTCCTGCGACCTTTAATCTTCGCCAATTGGAAGTTTTTGCCCTCTGAGTAAAAACTTCATAATCAATCTTTTCTACTTCATCAACAATTCCACAGTAGAGCTCACTTGCTGCCAAAATGCATTCACGGCTTCCAGGGCTTAGCAATTTTATCCCAGAGTCAGATTCTGCTTGCAATTTCCTAACTCTACGAATTTGTTCTTTAAGTGCACTACGTATTTGTGGTGTAAGAACTTTATCTTCTAACATGGTTCGCGTAACGCCATGAAACTGTAATTCAGAAACTGGTAGATAAACTCGACCTCTATCTAAGTCCTCACCAACATCTCTAATAAAATTTGCGAGCTGAAAAGCTACACCTAATTTTTCAGCTGCGCTTTTGGCTTCATTCAGATCTGAAGGAGAAACTGTTCCTAAGATGTGAACCATTTGTAAGCCAATTACTGCAGCCGATCCATAAACGTACTCATAAAGATCTTCATAAGTTTGATACTCGGTGACAGTGAGATCCATTTTCATTGAGTGCAAAAAAGCTTCAAAATACTCAATCGGAATCTTAAATTTTATAGCAGTGTCAACTAGCGCAGCTGCTACTGGATCCTTACTGCTACCGGCTTGTAGATCTTGCAGAACTTGATCGCCCCAAGCATTTAATGCATCAGCTTTTTCAGCATCAGTTAATGTTGAATTCAGGTCATCGACTATTTCATCGGCATATCTAGCAAAGCCGTACAGAGCATGAACGTGTGGACGTTTTTCTTTTGGTAATAATAAGGTGGCAAGATAATAAGTTTTCCCGTGGAGTGAATTTAGTCTTTTACATTCAACGTACGAAGCTCGAAGCCTAGGATCTGTTATCCCAGCTGCGGTTAATTCATCCATCGATTACTTAACTGGCCCAACAATTCTCTCTGCAGCTAATCTGCCAGAGATTAATACCATCGGGACTCCAACTCCTGGTTGTGTTCCAGAACCTGCAAATACAATATTTTCATATCCCTTAGCTAGATTCCTAGGACGAAATGGACCAGTTTGGAAAAATGTATGGGCGCTAGCAAATGGTGCTCCTTGCTCCATGCCTTGGTTCTGCCAATCTAGGGGAGTTGTTAGTTGTTCAACTTCGATTCCTGCGCCAAACCCGGCATAGCCACGAGCTTCTAAAGCTTGAATCATCTCATCGCGGTATTTAGGCGCAGTTACTTTCCAATCTATGTTGGCACTTAAATTTGGAGTAGGGAATAAAACATAATA
>CAIUBS010000090.1 GCA_903897475.1 uncultured Actinomycetes bacterium
ATTAACAGGTGGCGGAGATTGCCCTGGATTAAATGCGGTAATACGTGCAGTAGTTCGCAAAGGTGTAAAAGAGTACGGATATGAATTTGTTGGATTTAAAGATGGCTGGCGTGGCCCACTTGAGGGATTAACAATGAAGTTAGATATTCCAGCAACTCGTGGCATCTTACCCAAAGGTGGAACTATCTTGGGCTCTTCTAGAACTAATCCATTTAAAATTGAAGGTGGCGTTGAAAAGATTAAGGAAAATTTAGCAAAGATGGGTATCGATGCCCTTATTGCAATTGGTGGTGAAGATACTTTAGGTGTAGCAACAAAGCTCGACTCACTGGGCGTAAAAGTTATAGGTGTTCCAAAGACAATTGACAATGATTTAAATAATACTGACTATACATTTGGTTTTGATACATCAGTAAATATTGCTGTAGAAGCTATAGATCGATTACATACAACTGCAGAGTCACATCACCGTGCACTAATTGTTGAAGTTATGGGACGTCATGCCGGCTGGATTGCATTGCACTCTGGGTTAGCAGGAGGGGCTTCATGTATTTTAATTCCAGAGGTTAAGTTCTCTGTTGACCAAGTTTGTAAATGGGTTGAATCAAGGTTTGAACAAAGCTATGCACCAATTATTGTAATTGCTGAAGGTGCCATACCCCAGGATGGTGATTTAGTAACCAAAGACCAAACTCTTGATGCATTCGGTCATGTTAAATTATCTGGCATTGGTGAGTGGCTTGCAAAGCAGATTGAAGCAAAGACCGGTAAAGAGGCGAGAACTTCGGTATTAGGGCACATCCAACGCGGTGGTACACCAACTGCATTTGATCGAGTACTTGCGACAAGATTTGGGCTACATGCCATAACTGCGGTGCATGATGGTGATTGGGGAAAGATGGTTGCTCTACATGGCACAAATATCGAGCGAGTCCCTCTTGCATCGGCTACTTCAAAGTTGAAAACAGTTGATCCTGCTCTATATAAAGAAGCGGAGATCTTCTTCGGTTAAAGATTGGCTTAATTAGCCACATCTAAATCCGTAGATTGCCTACCATTATCCTATGAACACAAACTCGATTTTTAATCCTAATCTGGTTGCGGCCCAACAACCATCCTGGCCAGATAAGCAGGCAGTGCAATCAGTGGTTGCAGAGCTTTCAACCTATCCGCCACTAGTGTTCGCGGGAGAATGTGACAACCTAAAAAATAGAATCGCTGAGGCAGCTGCCGGAAATGCTTTTTGGTTACAAGGTGGCGATTGTGCTGAGACCTTTGTTGGTGCAACTGCAGACTCAGTACGAAATCGAATAAAAACAATTCTTCAAATGGCTGCAGTTCTGCAGTACTTTTCATCCCTGCCAGTAATTAAGGTGGGAAGAATGGCTGGCCAGTTCGCAAAGCCTCGAAGTAACGATAACGAGACTCGCAATGGTGTAACCCTGCCGGCCTATCGGGGAGATGCAGTTAATGATCTTGAATTTACTAAAGAAGCACGTACTCCAAATCCAAATAGATTATTGAAGGTTTATAACACCTCAGCTTCAACTTTGAATTTAGTTCGAGCATTTACGCAAGGTGGATTTGCAGATTTAAGACAAGTACATAGTTGGAATAAAGGCTTTGCCGCTGATGCAAGATTTAGCGCTCGCTATGAGGAGATGGCTAATGAGATAGGTAGAGCACTTCAGTTTATGCATTCTGCCGGTGTTGATCCAGAGTCATTTAAGTCAGTTGATTTTTATTCAAGTCACGAAGCATTGATATTAGAGTATGAAAAATCTTTGACAAGAATAGATTCTAGAACCGGAAATCCTTATGATGTTTCTGCGCACTTTGTTTGGATAGGTGAGAGAACCAGGCAATTAGATGGTGCACATATGGATTTTGCAGAGAAAATTCATAATCCAATTGGAGTAAAGCTAGGACCAAAGACAACACCCGAAGAAGTTTTGGCAATTATTAAGAAGTTAAATCCAAAAAATGAACCAGGAAGACTTACATTTATTTCACGAATGGGTGCTTCACTAATTCGTGAAAAACTTCCACCGCTAGTAGAAACAATAATTAAGTCTGGATCAACAGTACTTTGGGTTTGTGACCCAATGCATGGTAATACTTATGAAGCTCCGAGTGGATATAAGACCAGAAAATTTGATGATGTATTAGATGAGGTGCGTGGGTTTTTTGAAGTTCATAAGAAGTTAGGTACTCATCCCGGAGGAATCCATATTGAACTTACTGGTGACGATGTTACTGAATGTGTTGGTGGGGGAGAGCAGATTAGTCATGAAGATTTAGCCACTCGCTATGAAAGTGCTTGTGACCCAAGGTTAAACCATACTCAGTCACTAGAGTTAGCCTTTTTAGTCGCAGAGATGTTACGTGATCACAAAAAATAAAGGCTTTTAAACTATACGTAACATGGTTATAGTTAATCTGTGTTGGTTTCAACAAATTTAAAAACTCCTATCGGAGTTCTAAGTTTAATTGCTGAGGAAAATATTGTAATTGCTGCGGGTTTTTATGGAATTGATAATTTAGTTAGTCGGCTTGGAAGTGAAGACGTAGGGCAACAAATAAAGAAAAGTTCAAAAATTCATATAATCTCAGACTTAGTCTCAGATTACTTTGAAGGTGATATTAATTCATTAAATGGAATCAAGGTACGTCAACCAGGCGCAAAATTTTCTCAGGAAGTTTGGAAAGTATTGCGAAAGATACCGGCGGGTAAAACTTTATCCTATGCAGAATTAGCTAAGAGAGCTGGCTCTGAGGCAGCAATTCGAGCAGCAGGCACAGCATGTGGCAATAATTTGATTGCACCAATTGTGCCATGTCATAGAATTGTTAAAAGCGGAGGAGCTATTGGTAATTATGGTTATGGAGTAAAGATAAAGGAATGGCTTTTAAGACACGAGGGCGCGCTTTAAAATTCTAGAAAGTACTTCAATAATCTTTTCCATATCTAATTCAGTAATATCAAAATGTGTAACTAATCTCAAATACTTTGGCCCAAGAGCTGAAGCTAAGATCCCTTCCTCACTTAATTGTTCTGAAAGTTCTTTTGCAGATATATCAAACTCTGAAAGATCCACTCCTACTATGTTTGTTTCAATAAACTTAGAGTTAACTAAACTAGTGGAGACATTTTCAATAACCTCAGCAATAATTTTTGCTCGCATATGATCTAATGCAAGTAACTCTAAATTGTTATCAATAGCATAAATCCCAGCCGCTGCTATTATTCCTATCTGCCTCATGCCGCCGCCATATCGTTTGCGCCACTGCCGAGCTTTAGCTACCGTTTCTTTATTTGAAATCATAAGTGATCCAATCGGAGCACCAAGACCTTTTGATAAGCAAACACTTAACGTATCAAAATGTTTACCATAGTCAGCTAGATCTACTCCGCTTGCGATATGAGCATTCCAAATACGTGCACCGTCTAGGTGCATGCTTATCCCTAGTCTTTTTGATTCTCGTCGTAACTTCTCAATTTCTGAGATTGGTTGCACTGTTCCGCCCCCAAAGTTATGAGTATTTTCAATAGCAATAGCTGCAGTTGAAACCAAATAGGGACCAGAATTTGGCTTAGCGATTCGAAGTACGTCCTCAGATTTGAGTAACCCCCTATCTGATTCCCAAGTTCGGGTGGTAATTCCGCTAAAAGTTGCTGCTGCTCCTAATTCTGCCCTGACTATGTGAGAGTTAGTTTCAGTTATTAACTCCTCACCTGGGGATACCAACATTCGTATTGCTAATTGATTTGCCAAGGATCCAGAGGGGCAAAACAAGGCTGCTTCTTGACCGAATAGTTTTGCAACTTTCTCTTCAAGCAAGTTAACGGTTGGATCTTCACCATAAACGTCATCTCCAACCTCGGCAGCTGCCATCACTTCACGCATATGCAAAGATGGCTTTGTCACCGTGTCAGATCTCAGATCAATAATCGATTTAATTTTAATTTCTCCTATCACTCTTAGAAGGATTTTTGCTGTCAGACCAAATAACCATTGCCATTGCTAGCATCACCAATGTTCCACCCGACATAATTCTTAAAGTAATTGGATCCTTATCAAAATATAAGCCAAAAAATAAGGCAAACGGAGTTTCCATAGCAAGTAGAACGCCTGCAACAGTCGCACTCATTACCGCCTGAGCTTTCACCTGGATTAAAAATGCGAAGAATGTGGCAAAAATTGCAGTGAATATAATTGCAGACCAGACTGAACCATCGGGCGGTACTTGGTAGCTATCTTTTAGAGTAAAAAGTGAAAATACTATGGCAGCTACAATGATTTGGATTAGGGTAAGTGGATAACTATTCTTGCCATCACTCCACTCGCCAATTGCAACAATTTGACCAGCAAATAAAACCGCGGAAACTAGAACCAAGATTTCACCGATTCCAACTGAAATACCGTTGTATGCAATAAGGTAGAGACCAATTGTTGCCACTAGTACCGCACCCCATTGAGCTTTTGTAATTTTATGTTTTAGCAAGAGCCATGCAATTAAGGGAGTGAAAACTAGATAAAGACCTGTAATAAATCCCGTATTTGAGACGGTTGTCTGTGTTAAGCCAAATGTTTGAAATATAAAAGCGCTACTAGTTAACAATCCAGCAAAAATAGCTCGCTTAACAAAAGTCCAATTTAGCCCCAACAGCGATTTTGGCCTAAAGGCAAACATAACTAAGGCGGCTAAAGTAAATCTGGTTGCAAGAAAAGAGTAAACATCTTGGCGCTCAAGTGAGTCTTTCATCACCAGGAATGCACCTCCCCATACTGCGGTTGTTGCAAGAAGTCCAAGATAAAGAAGACCCTTTAGTTTCATTTCTTATCTCTCATACTTTTTAGAAGCTTAACTTCACTACCGTGTTCTAATTCTGCGCCAGGAGTCTCTAAAATTAAGGGAGCTTTAGCAACTACTGGATGAGCCAATAGTTCAGCAAAGGGTTCAATACCTATTTCACCTTTGCCAAGGTTTTGATGTCTGTCTTTTAAATTACCGCAGATATCCATAGAATCATTTGCATGAATAAGTTGAATTCTTTCAAGACCAACAATTTCAACAAGTAAATCTAAAGTCTCTTTCATGCCACCTGGCTTTTTTATATCATGGCCCGCTGCAAAGACATGGCAAGTATCAAGACAAACTCCAACTTTAGGGTGCCACTCTAAAGCCTCAAAATACTTAGTTAGGTCGTCAAGTTTTTTTACCAAAGATTGTCCCTGACCTGCAGTTGGCTCTAGGAGTAACCAAGGGTCATCATCTTTTAAGTTATTCAAAATTGGCATAACGCCTTCATGTATCTGCTTCCAGGCATTAACTACGTGTGATTCATCTACTGCTGAGCCGGTGTGTACGACAACACCTTTTGCTCCTATTTCCCGACCCCGCTTTAAGGAATAAGCAGTAGCAGAAAGTGAGTTCTCGTACGTTGATTGAGTAGGAGATCCCAAGTTAATTAAAAAGGAGGCATGAACATACGGTTCAATATCATGCTCAGTGGTTTTCTCTCGAAACTTTTCA
>CAIUBS010000091.1 GCA_903897475.1 uncultured Actinomycetes bacterium
TAGATCTGCACCCATCGTTCTCATCATTTTAATTTCTGCTGGAGTTTCATAGGAAGGCCCGCGCCAATGAACATAAACACCTTCAGCAAGCGAAGAATCTTCAGCTTTCACTAAATTCCGCAGCCTTTTACTATATAAATCAGTAAGATCCACAAAATCTGCACCAATTAGTGGAGAAGCAGCTGTCAGTGAAATATGATCTTTAATAATTATCGGTTGGCCAACTTTATATTCTGTATTTATTCCACCACAAGCATTTGTTAAAACTATGGTGCGGCAACCAGCTTTCACTGCAGTTCGTACAGCATGAGCAACAGGTTCCATACCTAAACCTTCATAGAAATGAGTCCTACCTAAAAAAACCAGAGCATTGACATCATTGTCTAAATTGTAGGAACGGACTTTGCCACCATGACCTGAAACAGTTGGTTCAGGAAAACCTGGTAAATCTGTTACTGCAAATTCATGAGTTGGCATACCAAGTGCTTCAGCTGCTGAAATCCAGCCTGACCCCATTACAAGGGCGACATCATGCTTTTCTTTTTTAGTTAGTTTTTTAATTTTTTTAGCAGCTTTTTCAGCAGTCCCAATAGGATCTTTATAGAGTTTACTCATAAGAGAAACTTATCGTAAATCAATTATTTTTAATATCAAGCCAGCTATATCCAAGTGATATAACCATATTTCGAAGTAAAGGTAGTGATAAGCCAATAATCCCGCTTGGATCACCTTCGATGCTACTAATAAATGGTGCGCTTAATCCATCTAAAGTAAAACCCCCTGCAACATTTAATGGTTCACCAGAATCTACATAATCAACAATTTCAGCATCAGTTATTTCTGCGAACTGAACTTTGGCCGTTGACAGTTTAAATATTTCCCTTCCCTGCTTTGTATCAATAATGCAATGACCGGTATGAAGGTATCCAAAGTTTCCACTAATTGCCTTACTGCGTTCAATAGCAGTTTCGCGGTTAAGCGGTTTTCCTAACGGCTTACCATTAAATTCAAATGTAGAGTCACAACCTATTATTAATGAGTTTATGGGGGCTAAACCTCTAACAGCATTAGCCTTTAAGCCCGCTAATTTGATTACTAGCTCAGTGGCAGACAGAGAATCAAATTCAGGCGCCTCCTCATCTACTCCACTAACTAATACTGTGGGATTTACGCCAGCACTTTTTAGAAGCATTAATCTTGAAGGTGATGCAGAGGCAAGAATAATTTGAACCATAATAAAGGGTAACCTTATTACATGACATTCCCAATTATCGGCATAATCGCAGATGAAATTGTTAGAACTAGTTTTACTCAAAATGCAGATCAATTGGGTATTGGTATTAATTTCATTCCAAAAGAGACCACTACCGAGAAGATTATAGAGTTAGGCAAAAATTGTGATTTCTTATGCGTTGACCCAACATGTGTACCGACATCATCATTAAGATCTATCGAAAAATCTGGTACCTTAATTTATCCACTGATATCTACAATTGAATCTTTAGAAAAGATTGAAAAGCATGAAACTAGTGAACAGACTCTTTCAATTCTTGTGACAAGATCTCCACATGCTCAAATTTCAACTTGGCCAATAACACTAATTACAGATAATTTATCAATTACTCCAGCGCCCGCAATCAGTGAAGAACAAGCCTCCGAGATTCAACTAGCAGCTATAAAATTAGTAAGTGAAATTCGATTGATAGGTGGAGTTGAATTAATTGTAGATGCCAATGACTTTAGAAAATTGATTTCGATCAACTGGACTAATCCAAGTTCGGGTTATGCCTTTGATCTTGGCTCAACTACAAACTATTTTGAGCAATATTTACGATCTGTTTTAGATCTTCCATTAGGAGATACACATAACTTAAATTCATTTATTGTTTCTGGTAATTTAAACACAGACCCAAAAAGCGACGACTATCGCCCTTATTTACACTTAATGGCTCGAAACCCAAAGTTAAAATTTAATCAATCTATAAAAAAAGTTGGAATTATTGGAAATAACTTAGATTACTTACTTACTGAAATAATTCATGCACAACAATATTACAGTGGTGAAATAGAGGAGTAATTACTTCTTACCATATTCAATCGCTGGACATTTATTCATCGCAGTCAATAAACCAGCTTTTTTCGCACGCAAAATTGCAGCTTCATCAATCACATCTAGTTGAAGCCAAACGCCCTTAGCGCCCATAGATATGGCTTCATCAACAACGGGTCCGGCTAATTGAGAATTCACAAAGATATCAACCACATCTATTGGAACTTGAATCTCTGAAAGTTTTGAATAGCCCTTTTGGCCATGGACTATCTCTGCTTTTGGGTGCACAGGAATAACTGTGTGACCCTTTTCAATTAAGACCTTTGCAACCTTATAGGCGGCTCTTTCGGAATTGTTACTTAATCCAACAATGGCCCAGGTTTTCAATTCCAATAATCCTGCTATGTCTTTATCCAACTTGACTCCTACCAAGAGCACGAAACTTCCAGCCAGCTTTAAGCCATAATTCGCGATCTAGTGCATTTCTTCCATCAATCATGATTGCATCTTTAACTAATGCCTTTACTTTACTTGGATCAATTTCTCTGTAAATTTTCCATTCGGTTAAGTGCAGAACAATATTAGAATTTTTCAGAGTTTCATTTATATCTTCAGCAAAACTTAGAGCAGGAAATCTTTTTTGCGCATTTGTAATAGCTTTTGGATCATGGACAGTAACCATCGCTCCAGCAGCCTGAATTTGAGCTGCAATATCCAGTGCTGGTGAATCGCGGACATCATCGCTATCTGGTTTAAAAGCAGCTCCTAGAATTGCTACCTTTTTACCCATAAGTTCATTTGATAAGTCACTCCGCACTAACTCAATAATTCTTTGTCTAGCACGTAGATTTATAGAGTCAATCTCCTCTAGAAATTTAACAGCCTGCTGAGCACCTAACTCCTCAGCACGTGCCATGAACGCACGAATATCTTTAGGTAAACATCCGCCACCGAATCCAATACCTGCTTGCAAAAATCTACTTCCAATTCGCGGGTCATAACCAATAGCCTTAGCTAGAACTGTTACATCTCCGCCTGCAGCCTCACAAACTTCAGCCATTGCGTTAATAAATGAAATTTTTGTTGCAAGGAAGGAATTTGCAGCGACTTTAACTAATTCAGAAGTTGGGAGATCTGCTCTGACCCAAGGTGTGCCTTCCTTTAAATTTGTGGCATAAACTTCTTTAAGTATTAGTTCAGCTTGATCATTGACAACACCTACAACTAATCTATTTGGTTTAAGGGTATCTTCTACAGCAAAACCTTCGCGTAAAAATTCAGGATTCCAAGCTAAATCTGCTTTAGGATTTAATTCCAGTAATCTGTTTCTTAATCTTGCAGCAGTTCCTACTGGAACCGTTGATTTACCAACTACGAGGCCACCAGATTTAACTACTTTTGCAATAGATTCAAGTGCTGAATTTACAAAAGTTAAGTCTGCTGCGATACCTCCTTTTACTTGCGGTGTTCCTACACAAATAAAATGCACATCACTATCTGAAAGATCGTTTATATTATTGGTAAATGTTAACCTTCCAGATTTTATTTGTTTGGCAAGTAACTCCTCTAGATCTGGCTCGTAGAATGGAACCTTTCCTTTACTGAGTAAATCTATTTTGCTTTGCTCTGTATCAAAGCCAATAACCTCAAATCCCATACTTGCCATACAAGCAGCATGAGTAGCTCCTAGGTAGCCAGTACCAATAACAGAGAGTTTTAGCGTCATGTATAAAGCCTATCTAATTACCTACAGATATTATCTTCTGCAGTACGGGTTTTAAATTTATCAATTATTTTAGGCTTTTCTGCTTTTGTTGCAGATGGCGAAGGTGATGGGGTTACTTCATCAACAACTGCACGATCCTCACGTAATCTGTCCCAAAGTTGTGGAGCTAACACTGGATCCCAAAGTACAGATGCTGTAACTCCATTTGCATAATAATTTAAATCAGAAAGTGGTACGGTCAAAGTCCTTACATTGGATGCCGAGAGAGATTTTAGCTGTTTAGCAAGAACTATTAACTCAGAGCTATTTAATCCAGAATCAGTTGTAACTGCTGATAAAGCTGAGTTTATAAAACTTGTCATCGTCACAGGGTTTAGAAGCACACCAAGGCTTGTGGCTTTTTTTACGACCGAGGACATAAAGGCTTGCTGTCGCTGCATTCTTCCTATGTCACCAAGGCCATCAAACTCTCTAGTCCTAACATATTTAAGAGCCTCAATTCCATTCAAAGTGTGAACACCGGCTGGTAAGACTAAGTGACTTTTTGGATCATCAATATCTCGTTTTGTACATACTTCAATTCCACCTAGCGAATCAACCATGCGTGCAAATCCAACAAAATTAATTTCTACATAGTGATCTATCTTCAAATTAGTCATTTGTTCAAGAGTTTGAATTAGTAGAGGAGCACCACCCCAATTAAATGAAGAATTAATTTTTGAATGAGCCGCAGGTATATCTTTTCCGGCACTATTTTTGTGAGCTGGTATTAGCGCATACGAGTCTCGAGGAATTGAAATAATCACAGCTTTATCTCGCGACTTTGAAACATGAACTAACAACATGGTATCTGAACGTTTTCCAGCCGCAGTTTTTACAGAACCAACTCGCAACTCTTTTTGCTCAGCTCTAGTTAAACCCTCTCGTGTGTCAGATCCAACAATTAAATAGTTAATCGCCGAAGACTTCTTTTCTGGTCGTTTATCTATTCCAGCGAATGCATCAATCTTCTCAATAGAGGCAGTTACCGTTGTAAAAGCAAGTGCACTAACGGCAGATATGGTAAGTATGCCTATAGAAATACCAGTAAAGATCCTGACACTTCGAGCAGATTTCATCTTCTTATCCTAGATTATGGGCAGGGAATAATTGCTATAAAAATAGTGAATGGGGGAATTATGATGGATTCATCACAGCCATCAGTCTCAGTAATCCTGCCAATCCTTAATGAAGAGCAAAATTTAAGCGATTGTATTTCTGCAATTCTTAATCAAGAATATTCTGGCGAACTAGAGATAATTTTGGCACTTGGCCCCTCAAAGGATAAAACTTCTGAAATAGCAGAAAATCTTGCTAAAAAAGATAATCGAATAAAATTAGTAAAGAATCCTACCGGTCAAACTGCAGTCGGATTGAATTTAGCAATTGAAAAATCCCGTTTTGGAATTATTTGTAGAATTGATGGACACTCTGAAATACAGCCAACATACATAAAAACTGCAGTTGAAATAATGCAGCAGCAAAAAGCCGTAAATGTTGGTGGCTTAATGTATGCCGATAGTCCAAGAGGTTTGCAGAGAGTAATTGCACTAGCAATGCGATCTAAATTAGGAGTTGGCCCGTCAAAGTTTCATACGGGAGGATTAGCTGGAGAATCAGACACAGTTTACTTAGGAACATTTAGTAAAGCTGAACTAATTGCTGCAGGTGGTTTTGATGAGCGTTATATTCGAGCACAGGATTGGGAACTAAATTATAGATTACGTAAAAATGGTGGCTTAGTTTGGTTTGACCCTAGATTAGTAGTTACATACCGACCTAGAAAATCAATTATCAAATTAGCTAAACAGTATTTTCAATACGGCAGATGGCGCAGAGCTGTTTCAAGGCAGCATAGAGATACTGTAAATTTCAGATACCTTGCTCCACCATTTACAGTTTTAGCAAGTTTTTTATCAATAGTGCTTTCAATCCTTAACCCCTTATTTATCTTTCCATTTATATTTTATTTAAGTTTAATTATTTTTGGCAGTTTAATTGTAGGAAAAAGATTGTATGAAAAACTCTTATTACCTACTGTCTTTTTTGTTATGCATTTTTCTTGGGGATTTGGTTTTTTAACATCACCTAAAAAATTGTTAAAAATTAATTAGTATGCAGAATAGAATTTAAGCCACCCCAGCTACCTGTTTTTGGCAGAGCCTCCAAAACACCAGTCTGTGAATTTCTTCTAAAAAGTAAGTTATTGGCTTTATTTAGCTCTTTGGCTTTTACTATTTTCCCATCAGGTAAAGCTATTTTTGAACCGGCTGTTATATAAACTCCTGCTTCAACAATACAATCATCGCCGAGACTTATTCCTATTCCTGAGTTGGCGCCAAGCAAAGTTCTTTGACCTATTGAAATAATCTCCTTACCGCCACCACTTAATGTGCCCATAATTGAAGCACCACCACCAATATCACTTCCATCACCGACAACTACACCTGCGCTAATTCTTCCTTCAACCATGGACTTACCGAGGGTTCCAGCATTGAAATTTACAAATCCTTCGTGCATTACAGTTGTACCAGAGGATAGATATGCACCTAGTCGTACTCGATCACCATCGGCAATTCTTACTCCGTCTGGAATAACATAATCAATCATTCTTGGGAATTTATCTACAGAGTAAACCACTAAATTGCCTAGTTTATTTTGTAACTGTAAGCGAACTTGAGAAAAATTTTCAACATCACAAGGCCCTGCAGATGTCCAAACTACATTGAGTAGAAGGCCGAATATACCCTCTAGGTTTATTTCGTTGGGTCTAACTAAGCGATGTGAAAGTAAATGTAATCTTAGGTAGATATCTATTGCATCCTTAGGTTTATCCTGGAGATTAATACTTACTTCTACTGAAATCTTCTTAACTTTGCGAATGTCATCATCACCAAGTTGTGCTGTTATCTCTTTGCTAATTTGGTTTTTAGGTGCACTTCCAATTCCGAGAGAGTAATAAGAGCAATCTAGAGTTTGACCAGAGCTGTTCTGTGTTGCAACTCCAAAGCCATAAGCGGAGATTTGATCGTTACCCATTACCCAAAGGTATCAAAATGTCACTAAGGTAATAGACTAATTTCATGCGCGTATCTGTTTTCTGCTCATCTGCACCAAATATCCCTACAACTTCACTTAATTTAGCTTTTGATATCGGTAAAGCAATTGGTGAGCAAGGCTGGGAACTAGTTTGGGGTGGTGGTAAGGCATCAATGATGGGTGAGGTTGCAAAAGGTGCAAGATCTGTCGGAGCTAAAACTATTGGAGTAATTCCTGAACCTTTAATTAATCTAGAATTTGAAGATAAAGATGCTACTCATATGCATGTGGTCAAAAATATGCGAGATCGTAAAGCAAAGATTGAAGATTTATCAGATGCTTTTATTGCCTTGCCTGGAGGAATTGGAACACTTGAAGAGTTTTTTGAAATTTGGGTAGGAAGTTATTTGAATTTTCACAAAAAACCAATTGCAATTTGTGATCCTCACGGAGTTTATGATCCACTACGTGATGCCTTAGATCACCTAGCTCAACATAATTTTATGAAAACTGGGCAGGCAGAATTAGTAACTTGGTGTAAAGATATTGATTCTACGTTAGCGGCTATAAGAAAATGAATAAACTTTCACACCTTGAGTTAAATATAAAGATTGATAGACCTGTTAAGACAGTATGGGATTGTCTTGTGGATTGGAAAAGTCAAGGCGATTGGATGTTACAAACTAAAGTTTGGTCAGAATTAGATCAAGATCGAACTATAAAAAATGGTAAAGGGGTATTGATTTTTGCATTTACTGGATTATTCCCAAATTTGTATCCAAAGATTCGTCTTGGAATTTTGGACACCATGGAGATAACTAAATTTAAACCACCAGTACTTTGTGAAGTAGTCCATATTGGTCGGATAATTCGTGGAACTGGAAAATTTGAACTCAAGAAAAGTAAGAACGGAACTATATTTAATTGGCAAGAAGATCTAGTTGCTCACCCTGTATTTTTGCTGATAATGAAACCACTGTTATTAATCGGTGTATGGCTATCGTTACGTAGATTTGCTAGGCAACTAACACGTTAATTCAAATAGTTGCTGAGCTTGCGAGTAAACTTAATCCATGAATTCAGGTAGTGGAAATAAGACTATTGCTGAGCTGATATCTGCCTTACCAGAAGAGGAAAGGCTAATTTTGACTTTACATTTAGTAAATCTGGTTTCTACCAGTGAAATAGCAAAGAAACTTGGTGTGCCTGAACGAGCAGTTATATCTGTTATCGCAAGTGGGAAATCGCGCCTAATTGGATTGATTTCTAAAGGGGATTTATAGGATTTCCCACAGGTGGGCTTATAAGGGATAATTACGCCTCTAGTCAGGACAGTTGAGTTTTGTAGGGGAGAATCACATGGCGGCAATGAAACCAAGAACTGGTGATGGCCCAATGGAGGTTACTAAGGAAGCTCGCTCAATGGTTATGCGAATCCCATTAGAAGGTGGCGGAAGATTAGTCGTTGAACTAAACATAGAAGAAGCAACAAATCTAGGAAACGTCCTACAAGCTGCTGTGGCATTAGTTAAAAAGTAAACCCTGGCTTAAATTATAAGGATTATGAATCCTAAAACCTTTGATTTATATCCAAAACTTACAAATCTAAAAGAAGATGAATTAGATTTCTCACTTTTTAGCGCAGTAGCAATACCTGTTTTAGCTGCAGATGAACTGCGAGTAGTTGAAACAAAGTTTATAAAATCTTTAACTGAATTTAGTGAAATTGATTTAAATTCTGAAATTAAGAAATGGCCAGATTTTGCAGCTAAAGCTGGTGAAATCATTGAGATTGCCTTAAGTAAGGATAATTTAACAAGAATTTATTTGGTTGGGGTAGGTAGTCAGAGTTCGGATGATATTAAAAAAGCCTCAGCAACTTTAGGTAGAAAACTTAAAAATTCTAATGCAGTTTTAGTATCTGAATTGACCTCAGATAGTAATCTTGTAGTAATTAGTGCCACCGCTTTACTACTTTCAAATTATCAATATTCACTTAAAACTGATCAAAAAGCTAAAAAGCCAACCTTCTACGTATTAGGAAATTTCTCAGAACAAGTTGAAAAAGCAGATATATTGGCAACTGCAGTTTGGCAGGCGCGAGATTTAATACACACACCATCGAATTTTAAAAATCCACAATGGTTGGCCAAAAAAGCTGAAAACTTAGTTTCTTCAGCAAAAAACTCAAGTCTTTCGATATCAGTAAAAACTGGTAAGGCAATAAAAGAGTTTGGAGGTTTAAATGCTGTTGGAAATTCATCTCCAGATCCAGGACCAAGATTTATTGAGATTTCCTACGCTCCAAAAGGTTCAAATAGTTGGCCACATGTAGTTTTAGTGGGTAAAGGAATTACTTTTGATACTGGCGGAGTTTCCCTTAAACGCCCATATGAAAGTATGGTTGGGATGAAAAGCGATATGGCAGGTGCAGCAACTGCACTAGCAGCAACTATTGCAATGGCTCGCGTTAAACCCAAGGTAAAAGTTACGACTTTATTAATGGCAGCTGAAAATTCATTATCTGCAACTGCACAACGTCCTTCAGATGTAATTCAACACTTTGGTGGCACCACCGTTGAAGTATTGAATACAGATGCCGAAGGCAGGTTAGTTTTGGCAGATGGTCTAGCCTATGCAGACTTAAAATTAGATCCAGATTACTTAGTAGATATTGCAACATTAACTGGATCTGCAACCTTAGGCTTAGGCCGACAGTATGCTGCTATGTATACCAGGAACAAATTGTTGGCTAAAAAGCTAGCAGAGGCAGGTGAAAAAATTGGAGAAAGAGTTTGGCATATGCCACTTGTAGATGATTACTCAATAGCGTTAGACAGTGATGTGGCAGACTTAAATCACCTAGCCGATAAGTTTGATTTTTCTGCAGGTTCGATCACTGCAGCGCTATTTTTAGAGAAGTTCGCTGGAAATCGAAATTGGGTACATCTAGATATCGCTGGTACGGCTAGATCTGAGGTAGATGCTGGTGAGAATATAAAAGGTGGAACAGGATTTGGCGCTCGCTTATTAGTTGAATGGTTAGGTTCATTTTGAATCAGGTAAATTCATCAAGAGGTGATATGCATTCATACTCTGAATCTTTTGCTCATGAAGATTATTTTATGCAGATGGCTAGGCGAAACGGTGAAGAGATTGGAACTATTGACCCATCACCTGCTGTTGGAAACTATATAAAATTTCTTACGAAACTTTTAAAATCAAAATCAGTTGTAGAAATTGGAACTGGGTCTGGTGTTGGTGGGTTATGGATTTTTCAAGGAATTAGCAATGATGGAGTATTAACAACAATCGATTCTGAACGAGAACATTCACGAATTGCTCGCACTATATTTGAAGAAGCAGATATTCCTTCTACAAGGTATCGAATCATCACTGGAAAACTAATTGAAGTAATTGGAAAGCTTGCAGACAATTCCTACGAAGTCGTAATTATCAGACCTGCATTGGATTTATTTGAAATGGTTCAGGAATCTTATAGATTACTTAAAACCGGAGGAGTGTTAGTAATTGACCATGTTCTAAGTAATGGAAAGGTAGCAGACCCCTCTCAGCGCGATCCTGAGAGCATTGCTCGAAGAGATGCAATTAAAGTCATAAAAGAGGATGAGAGATGGTCTGCAACCGTAGTTCCAGTTGGCGCAGGAGTATTGGTAGCCAATAAACTTACGTAGATGAAGCGACCATTAAATACACCTTGGTGGCAGCCTGCAGTAGAAAACAAGTCAAGAATTTATATTCAAAAGCGAAATAATTCCTCACTTTTAGTTTTAGTTGTTGTAGTCGCACTAATTGCTGGAGCAATAGGTGCAACTATTGGTAGAACTACAACACAAAATATTGGTGCAAATTTGGTTCAAACAGAGAATGTTGTAGAGCGGGCTCCAGGCTCTATCGCAGCACTTGCTGCACGATTAATCCCAGCAGTTGTTTCCATAGCTGTCAGTGGTACCGGAAGCTCTGGGACTGGTTCAGGATTCTTTTTGGATAGTGATGGTTTTATTTTAACAAATAACCACGTTGTTGAGTCTGCTGCCAATCGAGGAAGGATTACAGTTGAAACCTCTGACGGCAAAAAATATCCAGCAAGATTAGTTGGTCGTGATAGTTCTTATGACCTTGCAGTACTAAAGATTAATGTTCAAGGAGCACCTACCTTACAATTAGGAAATAGTGAACAAGTATTAGTTGGTGACTCAGTAATTGCCATTGGATCTCCACTTGGATTATCTGGAACGGTAACTGCAGGGATTATTAGCTCAAAGAATCGCGCAGTTACTACTGGAAATGGGTTTGGTGAGTCATCCTTTATAAATGCATTACAAACAGATGCGGCCATTAATCCTGGAAATTCTGGTGGCCCACTAGTAAATTCAACGGGTGCGGTAATTGGAGTTAATTCTGCAATTGCAACACTAGGGGTAAGTTCCCAAGCGGGTTCGATTGGGTTAGGTTTTGCTATTCCAATAAACCAAGCAAAAAAAACTGCTGAGCAACTAATTAGCACAGGTTCTGCTACATATCCGATTATGGGAATATCGGTTGACACTCAATTTACTGGAGTAGGTGCGTTAATTTCCAATGAATCAACTGGAATTACACCGGGCGGTCCAGCTGATAAAGCTGGATTGCGTAAAGGCGATTTGATTATTGCTCTAGATGGTGCAAGTGTTGATAATTCAGATGAGTTAATAGTTGCTATTAGAAGCAAAAATATTGGAGATAAGGTAAAAGTTAAGTTTAAGCGAAATAATATTACAAGAGAGGTAGATGTAGTTCTAGCTGCATCCAAGAAATAATATGTTTAACTTGGGTGCCGGAGAAGTTTTAGGACTTTTCGTAATTGGAGTAATTCTGATTGGGCCTGAGCGCATGCCAAATATTGCAGCAGATGTGGCAAGGTTTTTGATTAAGGCTAAAAACATGGCACAAAATGCGACAAATGAGTTGAAGGAAAACTTGGGACCTGGATATGAGGATCTACAAGTTAAGGATTTGCATCCTAAAACATTTATTAAAAAACACATCGGTGATGTAATTGATAAAAGTGATTTTGAGATCAAGCCAAAACCAAAGATTGATCCAGATCTATTATGACCACAATTGAGGCAATAAATTCAGCTCTATCTAATGTGATTGACCCCGAGCTTCATAAGCCTCTGCCTGAATTAGGAATGGTCGAGTCAGTAGAATTTGAATCTGGGCTAGCAACTTTAAAAATTTTACTAACTATCTCAGGCTGCCCAATGAAAGATAAATTAAAATCAGATATTACTAATTCATTGATAGGCATAAAAGAAATTAAGAATTTGGAAATTATTTTTGGAGTTATGAATGAAGAACAAAGAAATAATGTAAAAAAATTAATTCGAGGTGGCCGAGAAAAGTTCATTCCATTTGCTCAACCAGACTCTCTAACAAGAGTATTAGGCATAGCTTCTGGTAAAGGTGGAGTTGGCAAGTCGTCAGTAACAGTTAATTTAGCGGTTGCCGCGGCAGCAAAAGGTTTAAAAGTAGGAATTTTAGATGCTGATGTTTATGGACATTCCATCCCAAGATTAATGGGAATTTTAGATAAGCGGCCAACTGCAATTGATCAAACCTTCATTCCAGTTGAAAATTATGGAGTTAAAGTGGTTTCGATGGAGATGTTTAAGCCAGAAAGATCTGATCCAGTTGCTTATCGTGGGCCTCTACTACATAGAGTTTTAGAGCAATTGTTAAGTGATGCCTATTGGGGAGATCTGGATCTATTGCTTCTAGATTTACCGCCGGGAACAGGTGATATTTCAATATCACTGGGTCAGCTCATCCCAACCTCAGAATTAATTGTTGTTACAACTCCACAAATTGCTGCGGCTGAGGTTGCAGAACGTGCTGGTCGTATTGCTCATCAAATTAAACAGCCAGTTATTGGTGTAATCGAAAATATGTCCGACACCGAATGCGTTAAGTGTGGAGAGAAATTGTCAGTTTTTGGTAGTGGTGGTGGTGAAGAAACCTCTCGACGCCTTAGTCAATTAGTTGGAGCTGAAGTTCCATTGCTTGCAAAAATTCCATTCAATTCTCAATTACGAGAAGGTGGGGATGAAGGAAATCCAATAGTTTTATCAGATAAAAACTATAAAAAGGTATTTGATGAGATTTTAGATAAGATAATCATAAGACCTAAATCATTAGTTGGAGTAAGGTTAAATATAAATACTTAACTCTTTTTGTTTAACTTTTTTACTATTTCTTCAATTGCATCGGCAAGCTCGCTTTTGAGATTATCCCTGGTTGTGACCTCACTTATTGCAGTCCTTAAACTTGCTAGCTCTCTAGCTAAATACTCTGTATCAGCAATGTTTCTTTCATCTCTTTCTCGATCTTCATTACCCTGAATTCGATCTCTATCTGCTTGACGGTTTTGTGCTAGCAAAATAAGTGGCGCTGCATATGATGCTTGCAATGAAAGTAAAAGTGTAAGAAAAATGAATGGATAATGGTCAAATTTTAAATTATCTGGAGCTAAAAAATTCCAAGTAATCCAAAAGATCACAAATGCAGTCATAAATACTAAAAATCTGGCAGTTCCCAAAAACCTAGCAAACTTTTCAGACCAACGACCAAAAGCTTCAGGATCGTAAGATGGTTTTAAGCTTCTACGAGCCTCGCGTGGAAACTCAAGTGAATTTTTATTTGGTTTCGCTTTTCCCATGATTATCTAGCCTCACTTTCTTGCTTTAAAGATTCATCATTTCGCCAATTTTCAGGTAATAAATGGTCTAACACGTCATCTACGGTAACAACTCCCAGTAGACGATCATTTGAATCAACAATAGGAACAGAAAGTAGGTTATAACTTGCTAAATAAAGTGATACCTCATTTAAGTTCGCTTCTGTAGAAAGTGGCACAATATCTGTATCCAAAATTCCACCTAAAAGTGTTGCTGGCGGCTCTCTTAATAATCTTTGGATGTGAACCACTCCCATATAGCGACCAGTTGGTGTTTCAATTGGTTGGCGGCAAACAAAAACTTGAGAGGCAAGCCCTGCTGAAATCTCAGAGGCCCTAACTTTTGCAAGCGCTTCAGCAACAGTTGAGTCTGCAGTTAGAACTATTGGCTCTGTTGTCATCATTCCACCAGCAGAATAATCCTCATAGTGCATAAGTCTTTGAACATCTTCTGCATCCTCTGGCTCCATCAAAGCTAACAATGCCTGTGCCCGCTCTTGCCCAACTTCGCGCAGTAAGTCTGCGGCATCATCAGGATCCATTTCCTCTAAAACATCTGCAGCGCGTTCACCTTCTAATTCAGCCAGTAATTCAACTCGAGAAGCCTCATCCATCTCTTCAAGAACATCAGCCAATCTTTCATCGTCTAGCGCTCTTGCTACTTCAACTCTTCGCTTAATATTTAAATCATGTAAAACAGATGCCAAATCTGCAGCTCTTAAGTTTGCAAGAGTTCCAAGCAAGTTTGCTACTCCATGGTTACTTTCGCTAACTGTAAAGCCGGTTATTTCAGACCACTCAACAGTGATCGAGTTACCGCGTTTGCGCAGTCCAGTGCCACGCTTCATCACATGAACTCTTTCAATAAACCAATCTCCGGCTTTAGATAATTCCATTGCAACATCTTCAACCATTACTTTTTCGTTAGTTTCAACTAATGTCACAGATCGATCTAATAATTCTGATAGAACTGTAATTTCATTAGTTCTTGGCTCGAATCTACGCATATTAAGTAAACCAGTAATAATTACATGCCCATTATTAATAGATGTAACTCGTGTAATTGGAACAAAAATTCTTTTGCGCGGCGGAACTTCAACTATAAATCCTAAAATTCTTGGAGGTTGATTGTTGGAACGCAATGTTGCGACTGCATCCCTAACTTTTCCAACCTGGTCACCATTTGGATCAAATACTCCAGTGCCGGCTAATCTTGCTAGGAATACACGCTTTAGATTAGAACCCTTAGATGTATTCATGGGATAAGGGTATCGCTTGGATACCGATTAATAATAATAATTTATTTCGTATAGGTTCTACCTATGAAAGATCGCTACCACACCAAACTTCCAACGGGAAGAGATATCCCTCTACTAACCATTGGAATCATTGGAATTGGAACTTCTGGACCGATTATCGCTAAAAGTTTGATCCCAGTTCCCTCATTGATTTTTTTACGGAATTTAATTGGTGGATTAGTGACTCTACCTTTTGCTCTAGCAAGAGGAGAGTGGAAATCTAGAGAGCAAATAAAGGCAATTTATTGGTCAGCACTTGCTGGTGCATTACTTGCTGCTCATTTTTTATGCTTCTTTTGGGCAATGAGGTTAACAAGCGTTGCAACTGGTACTGCACTAGCTGCAACTCAGCCAATATTTGCAGCCTTATTTGTCAAGTTCAAAGGCGGTCACATTCCTAAAAGATCTATAGGTGGCATGTTAATTGCATTTCTCTCTGTGATTGTAATAACTGGAGTCGATTTAAATTTATCTATACGATCTTTTCAAGGTGATGTCCTAGCAATTATTGGCGGAGCGTTAGGCGCAAGCTACATGCTAATCAGTTCTAAAGTACAAAAAAATATTTCAACTTCAACTTTTACATCGATTTGTTATTTGTCTTGCTCAATAGCAGTTTTACCTGTGGTAATTTTTACAAGCTCACCTTTAACTGGGTTTACTTTAAATGAATGGATTTTGCTTGGAGCTTTAATAATTGGTGCACAATTATTGGGTCATACTTTATTTAACTTATCTCTTAAGCGCGTCTCTCCAGTAGTTGTATCACTTATTGTATTTTTTGAAGTTCCTATTAGTGCTGTGATAGCACTAATTTGGCTGGGGCAACAACCACCAGCTGGAACAATTCCTGGAATTATTGGCTTGATATTTGGTTGCACTTTATTTGTTTTAAGATCAAACCAAGATGGTATGGTAAAGATATGATTGATTTACACACTCATACAAATTTTAGTGATGGGACTGATACTCCAACTGAATTGGTAAATAAAGCTTTGGCAAGCGGAATTACGACTCTGGCAATTACTGACCATGATTCAATTAGTGGTTGGGATGAAGCCATTTCTGCTTTACGCCCTGGACTATCACTTGTGCCGGGAGCGGAAATTTCTTGCCAGACTTCAGATGGAATAAGTGTGCATGTTCTAGGCCTGTTGTTTGATCCAGAACACTTTGAATTAATGAGTACTCTTGAGAAAACAAGAGACAATAGGCACGGCCGGATGGAAAAGATAATTGCCCGAATTAATGAGGCCGGTATTGATATATCAATGGAAGATGTTTTAGAGCAACTTTCAGATGGGGCAACACTAGGTCGGCCACATTTAGCTGATGCCTTGGTTAAAAAAGGAGTAGTTACTAGTAGAGAAGAGGCATTCACAAAGATGCTTCACAATAATTCCAAGTATTACGTTTCTCATTATTCACCTTCTCCAGAAGAGGCAATTAAATTAATTAAGGAAGCTGGTGGAGTTGCTGTTATAGCCCATCCCATGGCCTCACATAGAGGTCGAGTAATTTCATTTGAGACCTTTGGATCAATAATCAAAGCAGGCTTAGATGGAATTGAAGTTGATCATCGCGATCACTCTGCGGATGAAAAGAAAGAACTTATTAATTTAGCTAATGAGTTTGATCTTGTAATGACCGGATCTAGTGATTACCATGGAAACGGAAAATTAAACAAGCTAGGTGAGTACACGACAAATCCAGAACAATGGGAAAAATTAGAATCTATGGCAAGACAGCGAAGAGTCTTAACTGCTTAGTTTGCAAAGCCAACTTTACGATCAGATGATTCGCCCACTTCGACAAAACTAATCTTATTTGAGGGCACAAGTAACTCTCTACCTTTTGTATCACTTAATGAAAGCACAGAAGAGGATTTAATTGCCTCATTCACTTTTGATATAACTTCAGATTGAGTACTCGCACACTCAATATTTATCTCATGAGTTGAATCCGAAATACCTATTTTCACTTCTGTTCGCGCTGAACTTTTTGCTACTGGTTTTGTGGTTGCCATGCTGTAACTCTACCTTTTCAATTCAAAGTTTGCTAATTCACGATTTTGATTTGGGAAATCCTGAAATTCCACGCCAAATTAGATTCATTACTAACTCTGTGGCTCGCTGGCGATCAATTTTGCCATCGCGATCTAACCAATGCCTAGCGGTTGTTTGAACAGTTCCAATTATTCCAACTGCCAACATCATCGATTCTTCTTTTCCTAATCCTGTATCAATTGAAATTACCGCACTAACTGCAGCTGCGCAGTCATAGGTCATTCGATTTAGTCGCTCTCTTACCTGAGGTTCTAGATTCATATCACTTTCAAATAGTAAGCGAAACGCTTCACCTTCAGAATCAATAAACCCAAAGTACGCATCAACGGTTGCGGCAACTCTTGAAGAGTTTTCTCTATTGGAGGCAATGGCTTTTTGGATTGCAAACACTAATGAATCAATGTGTAAATCTAATACTGCTAGATATAGATCAAGTTTTGATGGAAAGTGTTGATATAAAACTGGTTTACTTACATTTGCTCTATCTGCAATTTCATCCATTGCAGCAGAGTGGTACCCAGCTGCCGTAAAAACTTCTAGGGCTGCAACAAGTAACTGGGCTCGGCGTTCATCGCGGGGCAGCCGACTAGATTTATCATCAACCATTGAACAATTCTAATCACTACTCATAGATATTGTCAGATTTGTTTAAATTCAAGTTATATTGTGGGAGTGAGTACGCAAAAGAGATTATTACTAGTACACGCTCATCCAGATGATGAGACGATAAATAATGGCGTAACTATGACTAAATATGCTCGAGAAGGAACAAAAGTAACTTTAGTAACCTGCACTCGTGGCGAAGAAGGTGAAGTCTTAATCGAAAGTCTTGCCAATTTAGCCAGTAGTAGAGATGACAAACTTGGTCAACATCGAGAAGTAGAATTAAAAAATGCAATGCAGCACCTTGGTATTGAAGATTACAGATTTCTAGGTGCGCCAAATAAGAAATGGCGCGACAGTGGAATGATTGGGACTGCTCAAAATGAAAGGACTGATGTTTTTTGGCAGGCAAATTTAGAGGAAGCCGCACAAGAATTAGTCAAAGTTATTCTTGAAACTAAGCCACAAGTTTTAATTACCTATGATGAGTTTGGTGGGTATGGCCATCCAGATCACATAAAAGCAAATCAAGTGGCGATGAAGGCAGCAGATATGGCAGTTTCGCAAGGCTGGACGATTAGTAAAATTTACTGGAACACAATGCCAAGATCTGTAATTCAAAATGGAATTGAGAAAATGAAGGAAATTGGATCCAGTTTTTTTGGTGCAGAAAGTGTTGATGACTTGCCATTTGCAAAACCCGATGAATTGGTGACTACAGTAATTAGAGCTAGTGAATATGTGCCCCAAAAACTAGAGGCTATGAAAGCCCATGCCACGCAGATATCTGTAGATGGTCCATTTTTTGCCCTTTCAAATAATCTAGGGCTGTCCGTCTGGGGAGATGAGTATTACACATTGGTAAGAGGTCAAAAATCAGAACCCTTTGATTCAGATGGTCGTGAGTTAGATTTATTTGCTGGAATTAAATTATGAAATTAGCTAAATCCATATTATTGGGATTACTAATTGGATTTAGTTCGACCTTGCTCCACAATATTTTCCCACCATTTGGGTTAGTTGGCGCACTTGCCTTAACTTTCTTAGGAGTTCGAGTATCTGGACAGTTGTTTATGCTTAAACGGTATCAATTTTTAACATCTCTAGCATGGCTCATAGTTGTTATCAGAGCAGGCTCTATCGGCTTTGCCGATGAAATATTGATATATGGAAATACCACTGGAAATATTTTTCTTCTAGGTGGATTTCTGGCATTACTTTTGGGACTAATCTCAAAAAGAACTTTTAGTCGCTAATAAGCCAATTCCAAGTTTGCCCATCTTTACTATCATTAACTGCGATTCCATTTTCAGATAATAAATCACGCAGACGATCACTTTCCGAAAAATTACCTTCAGATCTAGCTTTCTGCCGTTGAATTAAAATCTCATTCAAGTGATCAGGCAGATTTTTACTCTGATTTGGTGGATTAAAAAGATCTAACCCAAATAATTTATCTATTTTATTAAATACTTCCAACTTAACACCATCACTTATTGATTGAGATTTTTCAATACTTCTAATCTTCTGTAGTGCTCGAGGAGTATCAAGATCATCGCATAGATCTGCAACAATTTGGCTAATCAAGATTTCACCTTCATCACTTTGCATAGAGTCACTAGCTTGCCAAATTAAGATTTTTTCACGCCACCTTTGTAGTAGTTGATGAGCTGCTTTTAGGCTATCCCAACTTAAATCCATTTGACTTCGGTATCGATTCTCTAAAAAGCATAATCTAAGAGCAAGTGGATCGATATTTCGTGCAATTAAGTCTGATACCAATACAACATTATTAGAGCTCTTAGCCATTTTTCTACCCTCAAATAAGAGGTGCTCTCCATGAAGCCACAGCGCAACAGCCTCTTTATCGATTATGCAATTAGATTGCGCTCTCTCATTTTCATGATGAGGAAATCTCAGATCGATACCGCCTAAATGTAAATCGACGAATCCGTTGAGGTAGTGAAGAGACATAGCTGAACACTCAACATGCCAGCCTGGAAACCCGTTACCCCATGGCGAATTCCAAATCATCTGTGTTCGATTCTCCGCAGCTTTCCATAGTGCCCAGTCAGCATGAAATCTTTTGGCACCAGCTTCACTATATTCAAATCGGTGACCGGGCTTAAGTGAATCTAATCTGTTTCCACTGATTGCTCCATAACTAGGAAATGTTTGTGCAGAGAAATAAACACAGTTATCGCTACCAACATAGGCGTGATCTTTTTTAATCAACTCATTAATGAGATTATGCATAAGATCGATGCATTCACTTGCCTTTGGATACTTATCAGCTGGAGTTATATTTAATAGTTTTAAATCAGTATGAAAGCGAGCTTCATAAATTTTAGCTATCTCATAAGGATCTTTAGATTCAGCCTTTGCTTGAGCCAATATTTTATCTTCAACAAAATCTTCTGACATATGACCAACATCGGTAATGTTCTGGATAAATCTAATTTCATATCCAATATATTTTGCAAGCCTAATTACTATGTCTGAAAGTAAAAAAGTTCTCATATTCCCAACGTGAGCATCTCGATAAACAGTTGGACCACAACCATAAATTCTTAGACTTTTTCCATCACTACTTTTCAAAGCTTGAAGTTTGCGAGTCTTGGTATCAAAAAGATTAATTACAGGTAACTCTTTGGTAGTCATCATTTACTGGGCACAATCTTCCATACCGCTATCTTTGCCAGATCAAAGGAAACTAGCGAACCATCTTTTTTGCGCACAGTGTTTTCGCTCTCTAAAACCCCCAAAATATCCCGAAAACCCCCATCAGGATCATGTAAGCGGATACTCACCCGCTGGCCGATATGAGCCGCTGATGGCTGCATTTGGCTCCTCCTATTAAACTTAGCCAGACTTATCAATATTGATGGCAGTATTCTCCTCCTAACTAGGTGGATTGACTGTAAGGAGAAGCGTGACCTACATAATTGCTCAACCATGTGTTGATGTTAAGGACAAATCCTGTATTGAAGAGTGCCCAGTTGATTGCATCTATGAGGGTGATCGAATGCTATACATCCAACCTGATGAGTGCGTGGACTGTGGAGCTTGTGAGCCAGTTTGTCCGGTTGAGGCAATTTACTATGAAGATGATGTCCCAGCTCAGTGGAAAAATTTTAGTGAAGTCAATAGCAAGTTCTTTGTTGAAATTGGATCTCCCGGTGGTGCAGCAAAGTTGGGTGCAATCGGTAAAGATCATGAAGTAGTTGCTGCACTTCCACCACAAGAGAAATAAGTTTTTCTGAAGCTGCCAGATTTTCCCTGGGATCTTTTGGCGCCTTATGGCGAAAAAGCTAAAAAATATTTAGGTGGCTTCATAGACTTATCGCAAGGAACTCCAGTTGATCCAACACCAAAATTTATTCAAGATGCTTTAGCAAATGCGAGTAACTCACCAAGCTATCCACTTACTGCTGGTAGTCCGCAATTAAAAGATGCAATTAGAAAGTGGGCAATATCAAATCTTGGCGCCACTGGCGAGTTTGATGTTCTACCAGTAATCGGTTCAAAAGAGTTTGTGGCACTTTTGCCTACATTTTTGCAAAGTAAAGCAGTGCTATATCCAAAGGTTGCTTATCCAACTTATTTAGTTGGTGCATTAATGGCATCAGCAAATGCAATTCCAGTTGAGATCGACGCTAAGAGTTGGCCAGTCGCTGATTTAGCTTGGATAAACTCGCCATCAAATCCAACAGGGCAAGTTCAAAGTGATAGTGAAATTTTGGCTGCAATTAATTGGGCAAGAGAAAATGGATCAATAGTTGCAAGTGATGAGTGTTATTTGTCATTTTCAAACCAAGCCAAATCAATATTGCATATAGCTGCGGGTAACAATCAAGGAGTATTAGCCGTTCATTCACTTTCAAAACGTTCAAACTTAGCGGGCTATCGAGCTGCCTTTGTGATCGGCGATTCAAAGTTAATTGATCAAATTAGACAGATTAGAAAACATGCAGGTCTTATGGTTCCACTTCCAGTGCAGCAAGCAATGATCGCAGCCTTATCTGATAATGATCATGCCATAGAACAGGCTCAGCGTTATGAGAAAAGAAGGACAAGCTTAGTTTCAGTACTTTTAGAGAAAGGTTTTACTATTGAACATAGTAAAGCTGGCTTATATATCTGGTGTAGTAAGAATGAGGATTGTTATAAAACAGTTGATTGGTTTGCAGATCTGGGCATTTTAGTCACCCCAGGTAGTTTTTACGGCAGTGAAAAATTTATTAGAATTGCTTTAACTGCAAGTGATGAAAGTATTAATCAAGTAGTTGAGAGATTGAAATTATGACAACTAGTGCAATTTTGCTAGTAGGTGGTAGGGGAACAAGACTTTTGCCTCTAACTCAACACACTCCAAAACCAATGCTAGAGGTTGCAGGTGTTCCTTTTACTGAACATCAAATAAGAAAGGCAGCCGAGGCTGGAATTAGTGAGATTGTGTTAGCAACCTCATACAAAGCAGATTTATTCGAGCCTTATTTTGGTAGCGGAGAAAAATTTGGCATAAAAATTAAGTATGCCTTTGAAACTACCGCTTTAGGAACCGGAGGTGGCATTAAAAATGCTGCTGCATCACTTGGGGCTTGTGATCAGGTTGTAATTTTTAATGGAGATGTATTAAGTGGACATGATTTAGGCAAACAGATTGAATTTCACAAAAGTAGTAATGCTGATGTGACTTTATACTTAACGCAGGTTATTGATGCAAGAGCTTACGGATGTGTTGAGGTAGATAACGATAAAAGAGTGAAATCGTTTTTAGAAAAAATGGATAATCCAGTTAGTAACTTAATTAATGCTGGCTGTTACATATTTAATCCAGATGTTATTAGTTCAATTCCAGTAGATCAGGTGGTAAGTGTTGAGCGGCAAACCTTTCCAGATCTCATTTCATCTGGTGCAAAAGTTTTTGGATACATTGATAACTCCTACTGGTTAGATATTGGCACTCCAGCTGCACTAGTAAAGGCATCTGCCGATTTAGTTACGGGTAAAATAAAATCAACTGCCACCCCAAATCATTTAGGAGAGTGTTTGGTTTCAAATACGGCGCAATTAGATCCAACTGCTTTGATTGAAAGGGGCTCGGTGATTAGCCCTGAAGTAGTAGTTGAGGCAGGTTCTAAAATTTCAGGTTCGATAATTGGAAGTGGTGCAAAAATTGCCAGCAACTGCGTAATTGTTGATTCAATAATTGCGCCAAATACCCAAATAACGGCTGGAATGCTCGTATTTTCTAATTATTTAGGGTTTTAAGCCCACAGATTGGCCGATATCAACTTGACTTATTAGAGTTACAAGCGTGTAATTCTCTTATTGCGGGCACACCCTGGCCCTTTAAGCAGTGCAAGTACTACACGAAATTCTAAGGAGTGAAGATGTCAGATCAACGCGCAGAGCTTGCTGCCCTAGTAGTTTCATCAGAACAGCTTTCATGGCAGGAGAGGGCGCTATGCGCTCAAACCGACCCCGAGGCATTCTTTCCTGAGAAGGGTGGCTCAACTCGTGAGGCTAAAAGGGTATGCCTATCCTGTGAGGTGCGCTCTGAGTGTCTTGAGTACGCGCTAGCGCATGATGAGCGGTTTGGAATATGGGGCGGATTATCTGAACGTGAACGCCGCCGCTTAAAGCGCCGTACCGCTTAAAATAACGGGTGGCTGAAAAGCAGAGCACCGTAGTACAGGTTAAAGACCAGTATGTAACAGCAATTCTAGTTACACACAATGGTGTTACTTGGTTAAGTGAGGTTGTTGCCTCTTTATCATCACAAAAACATTTACCAGATCAAATTATTGCAGTTGATAATGGCTCTACCGATGGTTCAGTTAAATTATTAAGTAATGCTGGAATTCCAGTAATAAAACAATCTAAAACAGCTGGGTTTGGTTCAGCTGTTGCAACCGCGGTATCAAAGTTACCGGCGCCGAAAGATGAAAATAATGAATGGCTTTGGATAATTCATGATGATTGTGCACCCGATAAATTTGCGCTCGCTAAATTATTAGAAGCAGTAGTTGAGCGACCTCAGGTTGCAATTGCTGGACCTAAAATCTTAGGTTGGTATGACCGTAAACATATTCTCGAAGCCGGCGTTAGCATTACTGAAAATGGAACTAGATGGACTGGACTTGAAAATAGAGAGCATGATCAAGGTCAACATGATGATGTAAACACTGTACTAGCAGTCAGTAGCGCTGGAATGTTAATTAAGAGATCAGTTTTTGAAGAGCTTGGTGGCTTTGATCCAAGCCTTGAGTTGTTTAGAGATGATGTTGATTTAGGTTGGCGCGCAAATATTGCTGGCTACGCTGTTATTTGTGTAGGACAGGCAGTTCTTTATCATGCCGAGGCTTCCTCAACGGAGCGCAGATCTGTTGATGTTAAAGATGCAATTTTACATAGACCACTTCTTTTAGATAGAAGAAATGCCGCTTTTGTTTTGCTTGCAAACTCAAGTTGGTGGATTCTGCCATGGGTTGCAATTCAACTTTTGTTTACTTCTATTGGTAGATCCATAATTTACTTACTTGCAAAGCTACCAGGTTATGCTGCAGATGAGATTGCAGCCATTGGCTTATTGATATTTAAGCCAGCAGATTTGGTCAAATCCAGAAGGTATCGAAAGCAAAATAGAGTTTTAACTGCGCGAGTAATCAAGCAATTTATTCCATCTCGCACGATTCAAATTAGAGCAACGATAGAGCGAATCTCAACTTCAGTAACTAATGCTTTTAAACCTAACAAATCAAGCAGTAACTCGCAAAAGGTTAGGAGTTACTCAGATATTGGCGTAATAGATGAAAGTTTTGACGATATTGAATTTGTTGAAAGCAAAAGTTTTGCAAAAATAAGAGCTTTAGCAAAACAACCATTCTTATTTGGCCTATTGGTAGTTTCAATTTTTACAATTATTTACTCAAGAAATAGATTTGGATCTTTATCCGGTGGGGCCTTGCCAGTATCGCCAGATAGTGCAATGTATTTAGTTAGGGATTTTGTGAGCTCTTGGCACCTCGTTGGACTAGGTAGTAGCACGCCAGCTCCACTTTGGATATTGATTACAGCAGGTGCCTCATCAATTACTGCTGGCAACCCGCAGATATTTACTTATCTATTCTTCTTTACTCTTCCAGTCTTTTTATACTCATTGGCATATAGATCTGCTCGCAGGTACTCACTCACCAATTACTCAGCTTCATTTATTGGTCTTATTTATGCAATTTCACCAGTGGTTTTAACATCAATTAATCAGGGCAGAATTGGAACGCTGGTTGTGGCAATCTTATTGCCAGTAATTTTTACATCTCTTCATGAACACAAAGCCCTGGCTACTTTAAAATGGCGAAAGCTTTATTTGGTCACAATTTTTGCAGCCATAGCGGCAACTTTTTCGCCAGCATTTTTGCTGTTTTGGTCTTTCTATCATCTTTATCAATTAGTAATGTTTTATGCAACTCTTAAGAAAAGTAGGAGTTTTAAATGGCAGGAAATTTTAAAAAATCTTAATCAGGAAGAGATAAGAAAACGGGCAGCACTGATCATTACTCCTATTTTAATAAACCTTCCAATCTCACTTTCAGTTCTTGCAAGCCCCATCACAAAACTGCTTGAACCAGGCTTACCCCTATCTGCAGGCGAGCCACTTTCCATACTTTTGTTTAACCCAGGAGGACCGACCTCGCCGTCAATATATATAGTCGCGCCTTTTATTTTGTACTTACTAATTGTCTTGATAAGTAAGGATCAAAGAGGAAATGGCCTATTAGCATTAATAGTTTTAATCTCAAGCATTACCTTGTCCTCATACTTTGTTTCATCCAATAATGGTGGTATTCAGAGAGTTTGGACTGGTTCGCTTCTAGTTTTTGCTCAATTTATTTTGCTGTTAAGTATTTTTGCAGTTGCCGAGCGCTTGCTTCCACAATTACGAAAAATAGATCTTGGTTACAAACATTTTGCCTCAGCTATAACTACATTAGTTACCGTCATCTCGGCACTAACAATTACAGGTTGGGCATTAACAACTGGATCAAACTCCCTGGTTCGAACAGATAATGAACAGGTCATTCCAGCATTTATATCTGATTTAGCAACTACAAGTGAAAAACCAAAAACATTAGTAGTAAGAAAGTATCAGGATCAAATTAAATACTTTATTACTAGAGGAAGTGATTTGATCATCGGAGATCCAGATGTTTCAAGTCAAACTCCTGAGATTGTTCATCAATCTGTTGTTGATTTGTTTAATGGTATTGGCGCAAGTAGTAGTCAGATATTGGGCTACTATGGAATTCAGTATATTTTTATGAAAAATCCAGCAGATCCGGCATTAGTGAGAACTATAGATGGGATTGGTGGGTTTACGAGAAGCTCAGCTACAAAGGATGGAGTAATTTGGAAAGTTAATAAAGCCCATGCCAGAGTCTCTTTTCAAAATAAGAATGGACAATTTTTTACCATAAACTCAACTGATAAAAGTGCTAATGGTTATGTTTCTTCCGAAGGAATTGTAATTGTGGCAGAAAAATTTGATCCATCCTGGAAGCTATTATTAAATGGTAGAGAAGTAGCTTTAGAAAAAAATGAATTTGGGCTACCGATTTTTAGAATTAATCAGCCAGGAGAGGTGTTAGTCACTCATGATGGAACTGCAAGACGGGGATGGATTTCTATCCAATTAATAGTAATTTTATCGGTGATCATTTTGGCTTTGCCATCGGGGCGCAAACGCAAAGAAGTTCCCCTTGAGGAATTACTATGATTAATTTAATTCTCGCCAGGGTAAGTAAAATTTCAATACGAACAAGCTTGTTGATTTTGTTCCTAGTTTTTATGCTAATTCTTAATCTTTTTGCTCCTGAAAGAAGTGAGCAAATTAAAGTTACTTCAAGTTATCCAGCAACAGTCTGTCCGGCAATAGGTAATCAGATTTCTTCCATTGCCGGCGTTACTAACCCAAAAATCGGTCGCAGATCGATTGATGGGAGTAGTAAAAAATTAGTTAAGGGTAGAACCACCCAAATTCCATTATCTAAGAACCCTATTTTGGTCGAAGGAAATGCTGGAACAGCTATCACATTTGCTAATAGCAAATGGAAGGCGGTAGTGCCTTGTTCAGTAAGTAATGGCCAACAGTGGTTTGCTGGCGGATCTGGTGCTTTAACAAGTAAGTCAATACTCCATATTGTTAATAGTGGATTCTCCGATTCAAATGTTGAAGTTGAAGTTTTTACCCCAACTGGAGTAATTGAACCCAGCTCATTCACAATTTCTCAAAACTCTACCAAGAAGATATCAATTGACACCTTAGCTCCAGGTGAAGAAGAAATTGTAATTGCAGTCACTACTAAATCTGGAAGGGTGAGCTCATTTTTATTTGATGAGCGAAAAAGGGGACTTAGGTCATTAGGTGCAGATTTTGTTGCACCAACTGCTCAAGCTCAAAAGCAAGTAAGAATTGCATCCGTTCCAGGTTTAGTTGGCAGATTTAACAATAATGATAATTCAATTTCCCATAATTTAAGACTCTTTGTTCCAGGGAAAATCGATGCAAACACTGAGGTAACAATTAATTCTAATGATGGAAATTTTGTTCCAGATGGACTATCTGAAGTTAAAGTTGATTCGCAAAGGGTTTTGAGTATTGCTTTATCATCTGCACCGGTTAATCAACCATTCTCAGTCGTCATTAATTCAGATCAACCAGTAATTGCTAGCGTTCTAACCAGTTTCACAATAGGCCGATCCAGCGAAATTGTATGGTCTACTAGTTCTGATAATTTAAGTTCTTGGAGTGCAAATTTAACCGGTTCACGACCGATTTTAACTTTTGTTGGAGATAAAATTAATGCACTAATTAAGGCAAATACTGTGAACGGTAAAAAGATTGAAAAGAGAATCTCAGGAAGTGATTTTGCATCGTGGCAATCAACTGTTGGTCTTAATCGGGTGCAGGTAACAGCCTTAGGCAAGGGCATAAGCGGTGGGGTAATTTTATTACCGTTAGAAGCAAACATCGGAATTAGTTCAATTCCTATGAATAATGGTGCAAATTTAGAAACTGCTTCTGAGCCAATTTCGGATGCTTCAGTAATCACACGGCGCTAAATCCCAACTTTTCTAGCCAACCCCCGATAACCTGTTCATATGAAAAGAGCTACTGGTCGTAGGTGTTCAAGAGCAAGCTGCACTAATACTGCAATTAAAACTCTGACTTACATCTACTCTGACTCAACAGCTGTTTTAGGTCCGCTATCTACATATGCCGAACCTCATAATTATGATCTTTGTGCCATTCATAGCGAACGATTAACTGTTCCAGTTGGCTGGAATGTCATCAAAGAAGAGTTGGTAGAAAATAATTCTGGACCCACTGAAGAAGATCTAATGGCTATTGCAAATGCTGTACGAGAGGTAGCTAGTACGGATTTAGCAAATAAAACTATGCAACCCGAGTTAGGTAGACGCGGACACTTGCGAGTACTTCCATCAAATTAATTTAATATTATTGTTTAAGTTAAGAGTTATATGTTAGATAAGATAATTAAAGCTTACGATATTCGAGGCTTAGTAAAAGATGAAGTAACGCCAGATTTTGCATTCTCAGTTGGAGTAGCTTTTGCTAAGTTTTTGGAGATAGAAAGAGAACCAGCAACAATTGTTGTTGGCGAAGATATGCGAGCATCCTCTGCTCCATTAGCAAAAGCATTTTGTGATGGAGCTACCAGTCAAGGCATGGATGTAATTCGAATCGGATTATCTTCAACAGACATGTTGTATTTTGCCTCTGGAAAGTTGAATTTACCTGGAATTATGTTCACAGCAAGCCATAACCCGGCAAAATACAATGGAATGAAGTTATGTAAAAGCGGAGCTAGACCAATTGGTAAAGAATCTGGATTGCAAGTTATTCGAGATATCATTGAAAAAGGGGCATCCCTGTCCATTAGATCTGTAGGCCATATTAGAGAACAAGATTTACTAAAAGAATATGTTGATTACTTACTTAAACAGTTTCCTAAAAAAACTTTTTCAAATCGGAAAATCAGAGTTGTAATTGATGCCGGAAATGGAATGGCAGGATTTACGGCACCTGCGGTTATGGCAAAACTAAATGTAGATTTAATTCCAATGTACTTTGAACTGGATGGTAATTTTCCTAACCATGAAGCAAATCCGATAGAGCCGGAGAATCTCAAAGACCTACAGAAAATGGTTAAAAAACAGAGGGCAGATATTGGTTTAGCTTTTGATGGTGATGCTGATAGGTGTTTTTTGATAAATGAGAAGGCAGAACTGGTAAATCCTTCGGCACTTACAGCTCTAATTTCTGTTCGTGAGTTAAGGAAAAACCCTAAATCAACGATTATTTACAATTTGATTTCCTCTAAAACTGTACCGGAGGTAATAGCTGAAAACAAAGGTAAGGCTATCCGCAGCAGGGTAGGACATTCTTATATTAAAAATTTAATGGCAGAAACTGGTGCGGTATTTGCTGGAGAGCACTCTGGGCACTTTTACTTTAAAGATTTCTGGAAAGCTGATTCAGGAATGCTTGCGGCCCTTTACGCTTTAGCTGAGTTAATGAATAGCAAAGGCACTTTGTCAGAATTGCTTAAACCTTATGAAAGGTATTTTTCGAGCGGTGAAATCAATAGCAAGGTAAAAGATGCCCAAAAATCAATTGAAGGTGTTAAGAAAAAGTACCAAGGCGATTATGAGGTTGATGAATTAGATGGGTTGACTATCACAGCAAAAGAGTGGTGGTTTAACCTACGACCTTCAAATACCGAGCCATTATTAAGGTTAAATGTCGAGGCTCAAACTCACAAGCAGATGGTCGAGATAAGGGATGCAGTTTTAGCTCAAATCAAAAGGTGAAAAATGTATGGTTAGCAGGGTATCTTTATCCCCTTGCAATCATTTTTTGAACTCTAATTATTTTAGGAGAATTAATGAATACTGTTACTGGAATTAAAAATGATGTCGCTAATGCAGCCTTGGCCCCTGAAGGGAAAAAGCGCATTGAGTGGGCAGCGCGAAATATGCCAGTACTTTCACAAATCAAAGATAGATTTGCAAAAGAAAAACCATTTAATGGAATCAGAATTGCAGCGTGTATGCATGTAACAACTGAAACTGCGAATTTAATGTTGGCACTAAAAGCAGGTGGAGCAGAGATCGCACTCTGTGCTTCAAATCCATTGTCGACTCAAGATGAGACAGCTGCCGCATTAGTGCATGAGTATGGAATCTCTGTTTTTGCTAAAAATGCAATTGACCGTGATGGATTTTATGCACATATAAATGCAGCCTTAGATATCAAGCCACAATTAGTTTTTGATGATGGTTGTGATTTAGTAAATGTAATTCATACTTCAAGAACTGAACTAATTGATGGAGTGCTTGCTGGTTGTGAAGAAACTACTACAGGAGTAATCAGGTTGAGCCAAATGGCAAAAGATGGCGCATTAAAGTTTCCTATGATTGCTGTCAATGATACAGATACCAAGCATATGTTTGATAATAGGTATGGCACGGGCCAATCAACCTTTGACGCAATTTTCCGAGCAACTAATACTTTAGTTGCAGGTAAAGTCGTTGTAGTCGCAGGATTTGGTTACTGCGGAAAAGGAGTTGCTGAAAGAGCAAAAGGTTTAGGAGCCGAGGTTATTGTCACTGAAATTGATCCAACAAAGGCATTAGATGCATTAATGCAAGGTTTTAGAGTTATGCCAATGACAAAAGCGGCGGCTATCGGTGACATATTTATAACGGTTACTGGAAATCGTGATGTATTGCGCGATGAACACTTTAAACAAATGAAAGATGGGTCAATTTTGGCCAACTCTGGACATTTCGATATTGAAATAGATGTTGCTTGGCTTGAAAAGAATGCAAAACAAAAAAATGTGAAAATGCGCCATCAAACAGATGAATATGTAATGCCAGATAATCGCCGTATTTTGCTAATTGCAGAGGGTAGATTGGCAAACCTAGGGGCTGCAGAGGGGCATCCAGCTTCTGTAATGGATATGTCATTTTCGGATCAAGCGCTAACAGCTGAATGGCTACTTAAGTCAGGAAAAGATTTGCCAGCTGGGTTACATGATGTTCCGTCATCAATTGATAAAGATGTAGCGAGATTAAAGTTAGAGAGCATGGGCTCCTCACTTGATGTATTGACTCCAGCACAAGAGCTTTACTTAAACTCTTGGGAACACGGTTCATAAATGCCATTAGTCATGGTCGTTGATGACGACCAAGACCTAGCCGAGATGCTTAGCATTGTTTTGACTGGTGCTGGTATGGAGGTTGACCTTGTAAACAGAGGCGACCAAGTAATTGATATTTTTAATCAACACACGCCAGATTTAGTACTTCTAGATGTAATGTTACCTGGAATCGATGGTGTTCAAGTTTGTAAAATCATAAGAGAAACATCAATGGTGCCGATCGTGATGTTAACCGCCAAAGGTGATACTCAAGACGTAGTTCTTGGACTTGAAGCCGGTGCCGATGATTACATGGTTAAGCCATTTAAACCTCAAGAGTTAGTGGCCAGAATAAATACTAGATTAAGAAGAGTTACCAGGGTAGGTTCATTAGTCATCGGAGATTTGATAATAGATCAAATGGAGCATAAAGTTTTGAGTAATAAAAAAGAAATTCCTCTAACAAGACTTGAATTTGATCTACTGGTAGCCCTAGCCAAAGAACCAGGAAGAGTTTTTACGCGAGAAGCTTTACTAAGTGAAGTTTGGGGTTACCAGCACGCAGCTGATACGAGATTAGTTAATGTACACGTTCAAAGACTTAGATCTAAAATTGAAGCAGACGCTGATAATCCTAAATATGTTTTAACAGTAAGAGGTGTTGGCTACAAAGCTGGAGTTGGAAAAAACTAAAGTGTTGAGTAGTTGGGTTAAGATAAAACAATCACTTAGCCTGAAAGTTTTATTTGCGAATACATTTTTTGCGTTTGTAATCGTTTCAGTTGTTGGAATAGTTGTTCACAATCAAGTTTCATCTACTTTTATCAATGAAAAAATTGCTATTTCAAAAGTCGAAACTAAAAATGCACTTTATCTAGCACAAGGTCACTTTAATATTGCAAGATTTCAGGATGATGCTGGTCTTAATAAAGTCGTACAGGACTTCATAACATCTAGCAGAGAGGATGGATCACTATCTGGACGAGAAACAGTAATTCTTCCAGTATCTACGAGAAACAACAATAATATTTATAAAACTGTTCCAACGCTTTTAGTGCTTGACTCAATCCCAGAAGATTTTCGCAAGAAAGTACGTGAAAGTGAAGAAGTGCTAGAGAAACGTATAACGATACGTTACTCAGATGGAAAAGAATTTCCTGGTTTTTTAATTGGTGGAAAGCTTAATATTCCAAGAACTGGTGTTTATGAAATATATTATTTATTTAAATTAAATGCACAGTACAAAAGTATTTCCTACATAACATGGATTTTATTTATTACCGGATTGCTAATTGTTATTCTTATCGGCTTGAGTACCCAGTTTGTCATTAAGCAAGTAGTTTCACCAGTAAAAGAGGCGGCAGCAGTTGCTGAGAAATTTACTAATGGTGATTTAACGAGCCGTATGGCGGTATCTAGCCAGGACGAACTAGCTAGCTTAGGTAATTCGTTTAATGAAATGGCGGTATCAATTCAGCAGCAGATTTATAGATTAGAGAACCTATCTAGGCTGCAACAAAGGTTCGTCTCAGATGTATCTCATGAACTAAGAACGCCACTAACAACGATTAGAATGGCTGCAGAGGTTATTTATCAACAAAAAAGTGGTTTTGACCCAAGTGTTTCAAGAAGTAGCGAATTATTGATTAATCAGATTGATAGGTTTGAGTTGCTCCTTTCTGATTTGCTTGAGGTAAGTAGATTTGATGCCGAAGCCGCCACTCTTAATATTGAGAAATTTGATATTTGTAATTTAGTTAGGAAAACAGTTGATTATCTGCATCCAAGCAAGTCTCAAATTTTTGAAGTTAGTATCGAGAGAGATCCCATTTTTATTGAGGCTGATCCACGCCGAATTGAAAGAATTTTACGTAACTTAATTACTAATGCGTTTGATCATAGTGAAGGCAAGAGCGTCCAAGTCAAAGTTACTGAGAGTGAAAATGAAGTAGCGATAGGTGTGAGAGATTACGGGTTAGGATTTAGTCAAGAAGAAAGTACTCACTTATTTGACAGATTTTGGCGGGCAGATCCATCTAGAGCTCGAACAAGTGGTGGAACAGGTTTAGGACTTTCAATTGCTCTAGAGGATGCAAAGCTTCACCAAGGCCAGCTACTTGCATGGGGTCAAAAAAATAATGGCGCACACTTCGTATTAACTTTACCAAAGCTACATGGTACTTCAATTCAAACTTTTCCAATTGACTTAGTTCCAAAGGACTCGATTTCAACAACCTAACTCTAATAAGATTTGAATATGATATAAAACCAAGGTGAGAGAAATCTTTATTGGTTTAAAAGAATTAGTTTTTCCAAAAATTTGTTTTTTGTGTTTGAAAAGTGGCTTCGAAATATGTCCAGATTGTCAACTGCCCTGGGTGGGAGTACCAAATGAAATAAATTTCAAGAACTTGAGATTATTTTATATGAGAAACTATGATAAAGAATCTTCAAAAGTAATTTTATTAGCAAAAGAAGGGTCGAATAAGAAAGCAATCCAACTGATATCTCTTTCACTATTCACTTTAATACAGTCTCTCACTTATGAATTGAATCTATATAATCCAATTAACATCGTTACTATTCCATCATCTGGCAGATCTATCATGAAGCGCGGAAGAAACTATATTGATGAAGTATGTATAGAGGTTATTAAGTTATTAAGGTCAAGTTCGATTCATGCCTTCAATACCCCTGTGCTTAATCATGTGAGAAAAGTTAAAGATCAATCAAATTTGAACAAGATTCAGAGATTTAATAACTTAGAGAATGCTTATAGTCTTAAAGACCAATCATTAGTTGGTGGCACTTGTATTTTGATGGATGATCTGATCACCACGGGCAGTTCTATATCTGAGGCCATTAGAGCCTTATCTGAAGCCAAAATCACCATTTTGGGGGTTGTGACGGCGTGTGCAGTCGAGCGGAATTCTCTAATACGATAAGCCACTTAGCATTCAACCGAATCACCAGTAGAGACAGCGGAGGATTTTGTGGGTTTATTAGACAAACTCTTACGTGCCGGTGAGGGCAGGGCTGTCAGAGAACTTGAGAAAATTGCGCAACAAGTTAACAAATTTGAGAATTCAATTTCATCTCTTGATGATTCTGCTTTACGTGGCAAAACTGAAGAATTTAGAGAAAGACTAAATAAAGGTGAAAGTTTAGATTCATTACTACCAGAGGCCTTTGCTGTAGTACGTGAAGCTGCCAAAAGAACTTTAGGCCAAAGACATTACGATGTTCAATTAATGGGTGGTGCGGCATTACATAAAGGCAATATTGCTGAAATGAAAACAGGTGAAGGAAAAACTTTAGTTTCAACTTTGCCAGCTTACTTAAATGCTTTAACTGGTAAAGGTGTGCACGTGGTAACAGTTAATGATTACTTGGCAGAGCGTGATAGTGAGTGGATGGGTCGAGTTCATAGATTTTTAGGATTAAAAGTTGGTGTGATTCTTTCTAGCATGTCATCTACAGAGCGACGTGAGGCTTATGCTGCAGATATTACTTACGGAACTAACAATGAGTTTGGATTTGATTATTTAAGAGACAACATGGCATGGACACTTTCAGATTGTGTTCAACGCGAACATAACTTTGCAATCGTCGATGAAGTTGATTCGATATTAATTGATGAGGCTAGAACACCGTTAATTATTTCTGGGCCTGCCGATAAAGCAACCAAATGGTATGTTGAATTTGCTAATTTAGTTGCAAGATTAAGTAAAGATCTTCATTATGAAGTTGATAACAAGAAGCGAACAGTTGGAATTCTAGAAGAAGGTGTCACTAGAGTAGAAGAAGCTTTAAAGATCGATAATTTATATGAAGCAGCAAATACTCCGATGATTGGCTACTTAAATAATGCGATTAAAGCCAAGGAATTATTTAAGCGTGATAAAGATTATGTGGTCATGAATGGTGAGCTTTTGATTGTTGATGAACATACCGGCCGCATGTTGGCAGGTCGCAGATATAGTGAAGGATTACACCAAGCGCTAGAAGCGAAGGAGAAAATTGAGATTCAGGATGAAAATCAAACCTTAGCAACTATTACGCTTCAAAATTACTTCAGGCTTTATAAGAAATTAAGTGGAATGACTGGAACAGCAATGACTGAAGCATCTGAATTTATGCAGATTTATAAGCTAGGCGTAATACCTATTCCAACCAATAAGAGTATGCAGAGAATTGACCAACCAGATTTAATTTATAAATCGGAGGTCGGAAAATTTACGGCTGTTGCTGAAGATATTTCTAATAGACATAAAAAGGGACAACCCGTTCTTGTTGGAACAGTGAGCGTAGAAAAATCAGAAGAGTTGTCTGGAATGTTAAAGCGAAAAGGTATTCCACATGAAGTTTTAAATGCAAAGCAACATGAGCGTGAGGCTGCAATAATTGCTCGGGCGGGAACTGTAGGTGCAGTAACAGTCGCAACTAATATGGCTGGTAGAGGAACCGACATCATGCTTGGTGGCAATCCAGAATTCATGGCCGATTTTGAATTACAAGCAAAAGGTTTTAATCCTGTAGATACCCCAGAAGAGTATGAAAAAGCTTGGCCAGCTGAAATTGCTCGCCAAAAGTCAGCAGTTGAAGCAGAGCACGAAAAAGTTGTCTCTTTAGGTGGTTTATATGTTTTAGGTACTGAACGTCATGAATCGCGAAGAATTGATAATCAGCTTCGAGGTCGATCTGGTCGCCAAGGAGATCCAGGAGAATCTAGATTTTATCTTTCACTTCAAGATGAATTAATGAAAAGATTTAATTCTGGATTAGTAGAACGCTTTTTAGGAGCGGCTGGAATGCCTGAAGAGACGCCACTGGAATCTAAAATAGTTAGTAACGCAATTAAATCTGCTCAGACCCAGGTCGAATCTTTAAACTTTGAAATGAGAAAGAATGTTTTAAAGTACGACGATGTAATGAATAAACAAAGAAGCGTGGTTTATTCAGAACGCCGTGAAGTTCTAGAAGGCGCCGATATTAAAGACCTTACAAATGATTTCCTTAAAGAGACTATTACCGCTTACGTAAACTCAGCCACTAATAGTGGCGTAGCTGAGAATTGGGATTTAGATACTCTTTGGAAAGCCCTAAAATCCTTATACCCTATTTCTTTAACAGTAGAAGATTTGATAAGTGAAGTTGGTGAAGTTGGTGCCTTAGATGCAGAATTTATTTTAGATCGAGTACTTACAGATGCAAATAATGCTTATAACAAGCGCGAAAATGAGTTAACTCCTGCGGTAATGCGCGAGCTTGAGCGGAAAATTTTACTCTCAGTACTAGATAGAAAATGGCGTGAGCATCTATATGAGATGGATTATTTACAAGACGGAATTGGACTTAGGGCAATGGCTCAGCGCGATCCATTGGTTGAATACCAACGAGAAGGTTATGACCTATTTTCAGCGATGATGGATGCTGTGAAAGAAGAGTTGGTTGGATACTTGTTTAGCGCTGAAGTGCAGGTTGAAGGCGATCAAGTAGGAGCTAAAGGATTAACTCCAGCTCCGGCGCCGATAAATCAACTTCAATATTCTGCCGCTGAGATTGAAACAACTACAAGTAGTGGTACTTCAAAAAATGCACCATGCCCATGTGGATCTGGTAAAAAATATAAAAGATGTCACGGTGAATCTTAAATAAGTTGTAATTCGGTACAAATCCATCTTTTATCGACCCCTTCAAATCTTAAGATTAGTGATCTAACTCGATTTCCAATAAGCAATGTCACAGTTATTTCAGAGACTCCTTCAATTGGTTGGCTAATATAAATCCTTCTAATTTTGCAAGATTCTTGAATTTTGTTTGCATAGTAATTAACTCGGCGGCTAACTAATCGATGACTATTCCCAGATATTTGAATTACAGATCTTTTGCCTGCCCAAATTTCAATTACGGTGACTATAAAACTTCTACTCCAAGTGCTTATGTTTGGAAGTTGAGATAATGGAGTTGGTAGAGCTGAGAACTTAGGATGAGACCATTCTTGTCCAAAGTCTCTATCTAAACTGGGAACTAAATAAAGCTTTCTAGATTCATTTTTAACTGAATTTGAAGCACCGAACGACATATATTGATTCTGACATTAAAGGAAATTAAAAATATCATCCGAAAGTATGAATAATTTTGACTTTAGCTGACTAAGAATTTGACTATGGTTAAGGACAAATTCGAGATATTTAAGAACTCAAGATTAGTTTTAGGATTATCTGTTTTATTAATTGCTGTTTTCTCGGCAGGACTAATATCAAAGGAAGCCAATCGAACTGTTCAAGTGTGGGCAGCGCGCTCAAGCCTTTCACCTGGCAGTTTCATCTCAGAAAAAGATATTCAAAAGGTCTCAGTTTTATTACCTGATTCGTCAAAAAACTACATTTCAGTTAGAGCTCAGATTGTGGGTGCAATTGTTTTGAATAAAATCAATGTTGGAGAGCTAATACCAGTTGCAGCTGTCTCTGCATCAGCAAACTCCATTAACCAAAGGCTAGTCCCAATTTCTGTTGCAGTTACAGATATTCCATTGAGCCTAAATCGCGGAGACATTATTGATATTTACAGCATTCCTACTAGAGATTCAAAATTTTTTACTGAGCCACAGTTAATTAGTGAACAAATATCAGTCTCTGAAGTATTTAAAGAAACTAATTCGGGACTTGTTAGCATAACGGCAATATTTAGTAGCGATCAAGTCCTACCACTGCTAGAGGCACTGTCTGATTCTAAAGTTGTAGTTGTTAGAAGTTTTTGAAATTGAAGATAGTTACTGCAATCTCTGATTCAGGTACAGAGCAAAAAATTTCTTCATTACTCTTTACACAAGGTTTTGATATTTTATATCGCGCTTTATCACCTAGTAATCTACTTAAATATATTATGAGTAATTCTGAAGCGATGATAATTGTTCATTCAAATAATTTCTTAAGTAATTCGGATCTAGCTAATATAGTAAAACTCAATAATAAGAATCGATTTGTTGAAGTTAGCTTAGACTCCTTTTCAGCTCTAGAACTTCTTTCAGATCTTTCAAATTTGAGCCAAAACAACAAAACTTATAATGTTGAAAGACTCAAAAATGTTTGCGCAGTAATTGGAACGCCAGGCTCACCAGGAGTCTCTACTTTGACCAATTTTTTAGCTTTATACCTGTCTGGAGCTGTAATCGCGGCAAGTCACCATAATTTGAGACCAAAAAGCAGCGCTAAAACCATAATTATCTCATTCGATGCTTTGAGAGAAAGTATTAAATCTTTAAACTCAAACAAGATATTTATTGACTCCGGCTCAACAATAAATCTAACAAACACATTCTCTGATCGCAGAGTTAATTCGAGATGGTTAAAAGAGGTAGTAGGAACATGCAGTCAATTATTATATGTAGCAAAGTCAGATGATTTAGGAATTGAGTATTTAGCTAAATTTGTAAGTGATTTGGAGAATTTGATTGATCCTCCTGAAATTACATTTATATTAAACCAGCAAAAATTTGATCGATCTGGTCAAGAGTTGCAAACTAGATTTAGGAATCTGATAAATGGCTCAAAGTATTTTATTCTCCCGTTTACAAATCGATTGACCCAAGAAATTCCCCTAAAAGGCATAAAAACCTCTTACTGGCGTGCCAACAGCTATCAAAAACAAATAGCAAAAATTGGCGCACAGTGGTTATAAAAAAACCTCTACCATTGGCCCATGGCAACCTTAAGTGAACTGATCTCTGCTAATTCATTACTAAGTGATCTAGAAGAAGAACATTTAGCTGAACTTGTAGCTGAGTGGAGATTGCTCGCTGATTTGTCTTTTGCGGACTTAGTGCTTTGGCTTCCTATTAGAAAAGATGAAAAATCATGGCCGCAAGGCTACGTGGCAATTGCTCAGATCCGACCTACTACCGCAGCAACAGTTTTTAGCGATGATTTAGTTGGCACAAAGATTAGTTGGGGCGAAAGGCCGCTAATTGATCGAGCATTGTCTGATGGTGAAGTGGTTAAAGATACCCAACCAGAGCTTGTCGGCGAGATCATGATTAAGGAAGAAACAATTCCAGTAATTTATGAGAACAAAACACTTGCAATAATTGCTAGACATCGAAATGCAGATTTGATGAGGCTACCTTCAAAACTTGAACTTAATTATCGAGAAATTGCCCACAAAATTTTTCAAATGGTTTCAGAAGGAACTTATCCAATTAGAAACAGCATCTATAGCTCTGAGTCCGCACCAAGAGTTGGTGATGGCTTAATTCGGTTAGATGTTAATGGGACTATATTTTTTGCAAGCCCTAACGCAAGATCTGCTATTAGCAGAGTTGGATATCAAGGAGAGTTAGAGCAAAAAAACCTCGGGGAAGTATTTTCAAGTCTTGATCAAGGTGAGAGTCAGCCAATTGATGAATCATGGAAGACTTTATTAAGTGGAAAGAGCCTTAGAAGGACAGAATATGAAAGCACTAAAGGTGTAATCGACTTACTTGTAATTCCACTAACGCAAGGAAAAGATCGTATTGGAGCAATAGTTCTAATCCACAATATTACAGAGTTACGAAATAGAGATAAAGCACTAATAACTAAAGATGCAACAATTAAAGAGATTCATCACAGAGTTAAGAATAATTTACAGACTGTCTCAGCATTACTGCGATTACAATCTAGGAGAGTTGAAGATCCTGCTGCGAGTTCTGCCTTAGCTGAAGCGGTAAGAAGAGTTGCATCAATTGCTCTAGTGCACGAAACGTTATCAAATCAATCAGCTGAAACAGTTGAGTTTGATCAAGTATTTGATCAAATAATAAAGAATGCAATTGAGTTAAACCCAAGAAA
>CAIUBS010000092.1 GCA_903897475.1 uncultured Actinomycetes bacterium
GATTGAAGAGCCATCAACACCTGCTCGACTAGAAAAACTCTTGGCTAGTATTAATTAATGGTTTCAGCAACTTATGGGCATGGTACCCACAACGATTTTGTATTAGTTTTTGATCCAGAAAATAAGATTTTATTTACACCAGAACAAATAAAGAAAATTTGTGACCGCAAAGTAGGAATTGGAAGTGATGGCTTTATAAAAATAATAAAGGTAGATGGTGCTTGGTTTATGGATTACTCAAATTCAGATGGTTCAGTAGCCGAGATGTGTGGAAATGGCATAAGAGTTATGGCCCGCTACCTAACTGATCGTGGATACCAAGCCAGTGGAATCTATGCCATTAATACACGTGATGGACGAAAATTCTTATCGGTACCAGATGAAGGTGATATTTCAGTCAACATGGGAAAAGTAACTCAGGTAAATGGTGAGGTATCGGTGCTACAAAATTCAAAAACTTTTGTTGGATTAAACATAGATGTTGGAAATCCGCACGCTGTGGTATTTACAGATAATTTGGAAACAGTGGGAGAACTTAAAAAATTACCCACTGTTTTACCAGAGAATGCTTATCCTGAAGGTGTAAACATTGAGTTTGTTGAGATAGTAGATAATGGCGAAATAAGAATGCGAGTGTTTGAACGCGGAGTTGGTGAAACACAATCATGCGGCACTGGCACTTGTGCGGTGGCGTTAGCTGCAACAATTAAGAGCAAAAAGACGCTACCAATTAAGTGGGTCATAAACCCACCAGGAGGGCGCTTGGTAGTAGAAATTGATGGACATAGTAATGCGACATTAACTGGCCCTGCCGTTCTTGTTAAGGATGTGGAACTGGATAAATATTTGTGAGTGATTCAAAGTTTGATAAAACAACCGGACTTGAAATAGATATTGACTCCCTGATTCGAGAGAATGCACAAGCTGTTGCCGATTACGAACTAAATGAAGCTCCTGAAAGTGCTAACCAAGACTTACAAGATCGCCAAGCTCTTCGCAGGGTAAGTGGATTATCAACTGAATTACAAGATGTTTCTGATGCTGAATATCGTCAACTTCGCCTGGAAAAAGTTGTGTTAGTTGGCGTTTGGACAGAGGGCAGCGCTAAGGATGCAGATAATTCAATTAAGGAGTTGGCGGCACTTGCAGAAACAGCTGGTTCACAAGTTATGGAGGCATTAATTCAACGCAGAGACAAGCCAGATTCGGCGACATTTATTGGCTCTGGAAAAGTTAATGAGGTAAGACAAGCAGTTGTGGCAACTGGTGCAGATACTGTTGTTTGCGATGGCGAACTATCGCCTGCTCAACTAAGAACTCTTGAACAAAAAGTTAAAGTTAAAGTTATCGATAGAACTGCTTTAATTTTGGATATTTTTGCTCAACATGCAAAGAGTAGGGAAGGTAAGGCACAAGTTGAGTTAGCGCAGATGTCTTACATGTTACCAAGACTTCGTGGTTGGGGTGAATCGCTTTCTCGCCAGGCTGGTGGAATTGGTGGCCGTGGACCTGGTGAAACAAAGATTGAAACAGATAGAAGAAGAATTAATGACAAGATGGCTAAGCTTCGTAGAGAAATCAAAGAGATGAAAATTTCCAGAGATACTAAACGAAGTGAAAGACGTAAAAACAATATTCCATCTGTTGCAATTGCAGGCTACACAAATGCTGGAAAATCTTCACTTCTAAATCGATTAACTGGAGCAGATGTTCTAGTTGAGAATGCATTATTTGCTACGTTAGATCCAACTGTTAGAAAAACTGAAAGTTCAGATGGCCGAATTTATACACTTGTTGATACTGTGGGATTTGTAAGGCACTTACCCCATCAACTAGTTGAAGCATTTAAATCAACACTCGAAGAGGTTTCAGAATCTGATCTCATAGTGCATGTAGTAGATGGGTCACACCCTGATCCATTTGAGCAATTAAGGGCTGTTCGCCAAGTTATTAGTGAAATAGGTGGCGGAGAGATTATGGAGATCATTGCCATAAATAAGGCAGATATAGCCTCACCTGAGGTACTCATGGAAATTTTACGCAAAGAAAGTAACGCCTATGCAATCTCTGCTCGAACCGGGTACGGAATTGATAACTTACTAAAGGCAATTGAACAAGCGTTACCTAAGCCAAAGGTAGAAATTAGAGCGATAATCCCATTTAATAGAGGAGACCTTGTAAGTGCAATTCATGAGCAAGGAGAAATTATTTCCGAAGAGTATCTTCCTGAAGGAACGAAGCTGCATGCAATGGTAGGCGGTGCATTAGCTCGAAAAATTGAATTGTTGTAGTACTTGGAATAAAACTATCTGGAGCGTTTAGATAACTTATAGTTATTAACTTTTCCACAAATTTACTAAACCAAAGCAAGATACTTTAAAAACCTATTTAATTACATCATGTTTGAATTCAATTTTACGCCAGATCAAAAGCGGGGACTAATAATAATTTTTGCAGCAATGCTCGGATTGGCAAGTTTCTATTATTTCAACTCTAGGCCAGCTGCGGAGCAATCGGCGGTTAGTATTACAGAACCTATCCCACAACAATCGATCGCAACTGAATTAATAATAAATGTGGCTGGCAAAGTACAAAATCCAGGTGTCTATCAACTACCTCAAGGTTCTCGGGTAATTGATGCACTTAATGCTGCGGGCAATCAACTTAAAGGCGTTGATATAAGTGATATCAATTTAGCTAGAGTTTTAGTTGATGGTGAACAGATTTTAATTGGTGCCAACAAACAGCAAGGTTTGAAAGTAAAACCAAAAAAAATAACTGCAGATAATCCACTTGATATTAATCGAGCAACACTTTCTCAACTTGATACCTTGCCAGGAATCGGACCAGTTACCGGTCAGCGAATCATTGACTACCGAACAAAAGTTGGTCGGATTAATTCAATCGATGAGTTAAAGAAAATTTCAGGGTTAGGTGGAGCAAAATTCGAAGAGATAAGGTTGTTGCTCCGAGTCCTTTAGAAATTCCTCTCTTCTGGGTTGGTATATCTTTATGGGCCTCGGCGGCTTTAGTTGGGTTTTTCCCAAGCCTAAAATCTTTTCTACTACTGGCTACAGTATTGCTTGCAATAATTTGCAGAAAAAGAACCTTTTTTATTCTTATTCTCACTTTTTTAGTGGGTATATTTCTTATTTGGATCAAGCAATCTTCCCTTGAAAATCAATTTTTATCTTCTCAATTTAATAATGTTGTTGAAATTAAGGCAATAATTCGTAGCGATCCTGTTCTAAAATCAGGCAAGATATTTGGTTCTAATAGGCGAGCGGATGAATATTCACTGCTTGTAAAACTTATCCAAATAAATGATAGAAAAATTAATCTGCCTGCCAGACTTAAATATGATTCAAACATTTCCCTTCAAATGGACCAATATATTTCAGCAAAAGTTAGGTTGATCAAAACACGAGAAAGTAAAGTTGCCGCTTTGGCGGTTGCCCAGGAATCAATCTCTATTTTAAGTCCTCCGAGAAAACTCTTTCATATTACTGAGGTAATTCGAGAAAATTTTAGAAATCACTCAGATGGATCTTTATCAGATTCACTCGTTCCTGGATTAGTAGTAGGAGATACCTCACTTCAAAATAATGAATTTAAAGAGCAAATGCAGAAAGTCGGACTGTCTCACTTAACAGCAGTTAGTGGGGCTAATTTTGTACTAGTAGCTACTTTCCTACTCTGGCTACTGCAATTTATGGTAAAAAAATTAAAGCACCGTTTGATAATAGTTTCATTAGTTTTGTTTCTTTTTATATTCTTAGTCAGACCCACGCCATCTGTATTACGGGCTGCTGTTATGACTTTGGTTGTGCTCATTGCAAGATATCGTGGAGAAAGCTCACGGGGAATTGCATCGCTGGGTGCAGCAATTACTTTACTTATTTTATTGGATCCATTTCAGGCTATAGATCCTGGATTTGCTTTATCGGTTCTTGCAACTACTGGAATATTGTTAATTTCACCCATTATTGAAAGTAAGCTTGAAAATGTACTTAAACTAAAATGGCTAGTTGAATCGATTGCGATTCCCGTTAGTGCCACAATTCTATGTCTGCCTGTGATTTTACTTTTATCTAATCAATTTTCACTAGCTACAATCCCAGCGAATATTTTTGTTGCTCCAGCAATTGCTCCAATTACTGTACTGGGATTCTTGAGTGCAGTAATAACTCCATTTATACCCATTATTGGATTAATTTTATTCAAAGTAGCCTCGTTTTTTGCCAATTATATTGTTCTCATAAGTGGCGTGATGGATAAGTTTCCATCTATTCATTTCAATGATACTCGATTATTTATATTAATTTTTATTCTGCTTCTAGCTCTTCTACTTCAACATAGGAAAAAAGTTGCCCTAGTTATTGCAGCATTACTGCTTACTCAAATTGTTTTCGTAACCATCTCGTGGCCAGGTAGAGACTGGCAACTTGCAAATTGTGATGTTGGTCAGGGAGATGCAATGGTGATTAACTTAGGGAGAAACTCGGCAATAGTTGTAGATACAGGACCTGATTCAAATGCCATAGATAGGTGCTTAAGGGTGTTAAGTATTAAATCAATACCCCTGTTGATTCTGACGCATTTTCATTCAGATCATGTTGGTGCCATCTTGGGTGTAAAAAAGAATCGATCAATTGGACAAGTCTGGATCTCTAATCTAAGTCAACCGATATCTACCTATGAAAGAGTAATTAAGGAGCTATCTGGTATCAAAGTAAGGAGTGTAAGTAAGGGGGAAAGTTATAAGTTTTCCAACAGTGACACTTCAATAGAAGTTTTATGGCCTCAAGCCAATCAATTAAATTTTGCCCAACTGCCAGGGGATGGTTCCAAAATTAATAACTCAAGTATCTCAATGATACTGAGAACTAAGTACATATCACTTTTTGCAGGTGGTGATATAGAGCCTGAGGTTCAAGAGTTGATTACTAATTCTGGTTTACTATCAGACATAGACATACTCAAGGTTTCTCACCATGGATCGGCCTATCAGTATCTACCAATGCTTGATATTCTAAAACCAGAGGTCGCAATTATCAGTGTTGGTCGTGAAAATACTTACGGTCATCCAGACGGTGAATTTTTGAATGAGCTAGATAAAAGATCTATTGCGGTTTGGCGAACAGATATATCTGGTGGCATATCGGTTGCTCCAAGCAATAAGATCAGGGTAACTGGAAAAGAATGGTGGAAAATCAAGTGGGGTTAGTGCTGATCCAAGGGCCAGAGAGTCTTTTGGCAGATCGTGCTATTTCGCAGGTCATTTCAAAGTATCCAAATGCTCAAATATCTAATTTACATTCAGATGAACTTGAAGTTGGAGTAATAACCGATAACTTAGCGCCTTCACTTTTTGGAGATCAGAGAGTAGTTGTAATAAGGGAAATACAAGATCTAGCAGCAGAATGCACTGAAGAGATAGCTTCATATCTAGAAAATCAAGATGAGAATCTAGTGTTAGTGCTTTGGCATAAGGGTGGTGTAAAGGGGAAGGGCTTGGTTGATAAAGTTAAAAAGCTTAATCCACAACTTTTATCGGCAGAAGCTATTAAAAAAGATAGTGAAAAATCAGATTTCATACGAAATGAGTTTAAAAATCTAAATAGAAAGATTTCAACTGAGGCTGTTCAAGCATTAATAGATTCATTAGGTAGTGATTTGAGAGAATTAGGTGCAGCATGTTCTCAATTGGCTTCTGATGTTGAATTACAAAAGATCATTGATGCAGAGGATGTAGCAAAATATCAGCAAGGCAGGGTTGAAAGCACTGGATTTGATGTTGCAGATGCCGCAGTAGAAGGGAAAACAGCTGAGGCTTTAATAGCGCTTAGAAATGCTTTAGCTACAGGAACTGATCCAGTACTAATTGTTAGTGCACTTGCATCTTCATTTAGGACGCTAGCAAAAGTTTCTGGTAGCTCCAAAAGTTCAAATCCATATGAATTAGCATCTTCACTTGCACTTGCACCCTGGCAAATTGACAAAGCTAGAAAGCAGTTAAATGGATGGAGTGAAAATGGATTGGTAAAGGCTGTGATTGCAATTGCAGCTGTTGATGCTGATATTAAGGGTGCTGCGAGTGATCCAAAATACGCCCTAGAACGGGCGATCATGACGGTCTCGACTGCAAAAAGTACTCGCTAAGTAGGCTCAGTTTGAGCGTAGTGGCTGGCGCTGATATCCTTGCCAACTTGAAGCGAATAAAACTAAACGAGAAAAGGTAATCCTAAGTGGCAAACATTAAGTCTCAGATCAAACGAATCCGTACTAACAACAAAGCACAGGATCGCAACCGGGCTTATCGTTCAGCGCTTCGTACTGCAATTCGCAAGTTTAGAGAAGCAGTAACTGCCGGAGATGCTGCAAAAATTAAATCAGAGTTTAAGGATGCATCTCGCACGCTAGATATGGCAGTTTCAAAAGGTGTTATTCATGCCAACAACGCGGCAAACAAAAAATCAGCAATGGCTAAATTGGCCAACAAAGCTGGTATTCGTTAATTTTTTAGTCTCCCTTAAGGCATAGATGCCTGCTATTTCGATTGCAAAATCTCCGCAACCTGCTGCAACTGCTCCACAGCAAATTAGAAATTTCTGCATCATTGCTCATATTGATCATGGTAAATCGACGTTGGCAGATCGCATGCTTGGAATCACAGGTGTTGTAGAGGATAGAAACATGCGCGCACAATATTTAGATCGTATGGATATTGAGCGTGAACGGGGCATAACTATTAAAAGTCAGGCAGTTAGGTTGCCTTGGCGTTCTGGTATCGATGGCCAAGAATATATTTTAAATATGATTGATACGCCAGGACATGTTGATTTTACCTATGAAGTTTCCAGGTCACTAGCTGCATGCGAAGGAGCAATCCTATTAGTTGATTGTGCTCAAGGTATTGAAGCTCAAACTCTTGCTAATTTATATCTTGCGATGGAAAACAACCTGACCATCATTCCAGTCTTAAATAAAATTGATCTACCGGCTGCTCAGCCTGATAAATTTGCGGAAGAGTTGGCTAATTTAATCGGATGTAAACCAGAGGATTGCCTTAGGGTTTCAGGCAAAACTGGTGAAGGTGTTGAAGTTTTACTTGATCAAATTGTTAAGCAAATTCCACCTCCAGTCGGAGACCCTAAAGCTCCAACTCGGGCATTAATTTTTGATTCAGTGTATGACTCCTATCGTGGTGTTGTCACTTATGTTCGAGTAGTAGATGGACACTTATCTCCAAGAGATCAAATTCAAATGTATTCAACTGGAGTTCGGCATGAGATGTTGGAGGTCGGTGTAATTTCTCCAGAACCAATAGCTAGTAATGGGCTAGGTGTTGGAGAGGTCGGCTACTTAATTACGGGTGTAAAAGATGTAAGGCAATCTCGAGTGGGCGATACTGTGACAACTTATAACAATCCAGCAAAGGTTGCACTTGCTGGATATAAAGATCCAAAACCAATGGTATTTTCTGGATTATTTCCACTAGATGGTGCGGAGTATCCAATGCTGCGTGAGGCATTGGATAAATTACAATTAAATGATGCTGCTCTAGTTTTTGAACCAGAATCCTCTGCCGCATTAGGTTTTGGTTTCAGGTGTGGATTCCTTGGCTTACTCCATATGGAGATTGTTAGAGAACGATTAGAAAGAGAAGCCGGGTTAACATTAATATCTACTGCGCCAAGCGTTGTGTATAACGTTACATTAGATGATGGCAAAAAACTTGTCGTGACAAACCCATCAGAATACCCTGATGGCAAAATTGCAGAAGTTTATGAACCAATAGTTAAGGCAACGATATTAGCTCCAAGTGAATTTATAGGAACGATTATGGAATTATGTCAGCAGCGTAGAGGTGTTCAAAAAGGAATGGACTATCTATCTGAGGATCGTATTGAGATCAGATATACGCTACCACTAGCAGAAATTGTTTTTGATTTTTTCGATCAACTTAAATCACGCACTCGAGGTTATGCTTCTTTGGATTATGAACCGATAGGTGAAGAGGTGGGCGATCTTGTTAAAGTTGATATTCTCCTACAGGGTGAAAAAGTCGATGCATTTAGCCAAATAGTTCATAGAGATAAAGCGTACGCATACGGTGTTTCAATGACTGGAAAATTACGAGAGTTGATACCTCGACAGCAATTTGAGGTCCCGATTCAGGCAGCAATAGGAGCAAAAATTATTGCTCGAGAAAATATTAGGGCAATTAGAAAAGATGTGCTTGCCAAGTGTTATGGCGGAGATATAACTCGTAAGCGTAAACTCTTAGAGAAACAAAAAGAAGGTAAGAAGAGAATGAAAATGGTAGGACGAGTTGAAGTTCCACAGGAGGCCTTCATTGCTGCTCTTACAACGGATTCAGATAAAGCGAGTGAAAAGAAAAAGTAATTGAAACTTGCCTTCTATATACATATCCCTTACTGCAGTAAAAGGTGCGGGTATTGCGATTTTAATACCTACACGCCATCTGAACTTAAAATATCAACTGGATTGAGTGAAATTTCAAATAATTATATTAATTTAGTCATTAAGGAATTGGATTTAGTTAAAATTAAAATAGCTGAATCAATAAGTGTTTCATCAATTTTCTTCGGGGGCGGGACTCCATCGTTAATGGAGCCAAGTGACATTGGTCGGGTAATTAAGAAAATTGGAGATAATTTCGATCTTACAAATAAGACAGAGGTCACACTTGAGGTTAATCCTGACTCAGTAGATAAAATAAAATTACAGAGATTTTTTGATGAAGGAATAAATAGATTGTCAATAGGAATGCAATCGGCTGTACCCAAAGTTTTACAAACTTTAGATCGAACTCATAACCCTGAGAATGTTTCAAAGGTAGTAAATTGGGCATCAGAGATCGGATTTAAACAAATTTCGGTAGATTTGATTTATGGGACCCCTGGTGAAAGTAAAGAAGATTGGCAGACTTCGATTGAGGCAGCGCTAGCACTTCCAATTTCCCATATATCTGCCTACGCATTAATTGTTGAGCCTGGTACCAAATTAGCTGCACAAATAAAAAGAGGAGAAGTCGAGCAAGTAGATGATGACCTTATGGCTGAGAAATATTTGATGGCAGACCAGTTGTTTACTAAAGCAGGTTTTAATTGGTATGAGTTAAGTAATTGGGCTAAAAATGAATCACATAGCAAACATAATCTCTCTTATTGGCTGGGCGAAAATTGGTGGGGTATAGGACCTGGCGCTCATTCTCATTTAAATGGAGAAAGATTCTGGAATGTAAAGCATCCAAATTCATATAAGGAAAAAATTGAGTTAAATCAATTACCAATTGCAGACTCTGAAATTTTGAATAAGAATCAGATTGAGAGTGAAAGACTTATGCTCTCAATCAGGTTAACCAGCGGAATTGAAACCAAATCTTTGAATGAAAAACAACTAAATAACCTTGCCGGATATGTTGATTCTGGTCACCTTAATCACTCGGATTGGCAGCGGGGAAGAGCGACACTTACCTTAGACGGCAGACTTATTGCTGATCGAATAGTCCGAGAAATACTGTTGTAGTAGCGTTGGCATATGGGAAATAAAATGCACGGTAGACAACTTAAAATCCTTCGGGCAATTGTTGACGAGTACGTCTCTACTGAAGAGCCTGTTGGTTCCAAGACACTAGCAGCTCGTTCCGGGCTTGGGGTTTCACCTGCAACTATAAGAAATGAAATGGCAGTATTAGAAGATGCCGGTCTAATTACTCAGCCACATACAAGCGCTGGACGAATTCCCACAAATAAGGGTTATAGAGTTTTTGTTGATCAGCTCTCTGAAATAAAGCCACTTTCGAATGCTGAACGGAGGGCAATTGAAAATTTTTTGGATGGAGCTACAGATTTAGATGATGTAATTTCTAGAACTGTAAGGCTACTAGCTCAAGTCACAAAACAAGTTGCTGTTGTGCAATATCCATCACTGATAAAAGCTAAAGTTAGGCATGTTGAATTAGTCCTATTGAATAATTCAAGAGTTATGATCGTTCTAATTACTGATGCTGGAAGAGTTGAGCAGCGAATGGTTGAATTACCATTTGAAATTAGCGACGCATCATTAGCTGATTTGCATAAAAAACTTAACACTAAGATTGCTAAGCAAACACTATCTAATATAGCTGGGACTTTAGACGGAATCAGTTCTGGCTACAATGGTCATGACAAGTCTAATGTGGTGGTCATAATTACAACTTTAATTGAGATGGCTATTGAACATCCCGAAGAGAAAGTAGTTTTTGCCGGAACTTCCAATTTGGCTAGAGCTAATCAGGATCTATCAAGCAGTATGCAATCAATTTTAGAAGCTCTTGAGGAGCAAGTCGTTCTTCTAAGGTTGCTATCTGGTACAGACTCTTCTGTCAGAGTAAAAATTGGAGATGAACAAAGCGAGAAGAGTTTTAAGAAAACAAGTTTAGTAACAGTGGGTTATGCCGGCGTAGGCGCTTTAGGCGTATTGGGGCCAACTCGCATGGATTACGCCTCCTCGATAAGTGCTGTTAATGCAGTTGCAAATTATGTTGGTAGATTTTTGACAGAGAGCAAATAAATGGCAGATCTATATGAAACTCTTGGAGTAGATCGAGATGCAAGTTTTGATGATATTAAAAAGGCATATCGAAAATTAGCTCGGAGTTATCATCCTGACGTTAATCCTGATCCGGCAATGGCGGAGAAATTTAAAGCAATTACTGCAGCGTATGAGATATTAAGCGATCCAGATAAGAGACAGAATTATGATGTTGGTGGAAATGGTTTTGGTGGCTTTAATAGTGGCGGTTTTGGCTTTAGCGACATTATGGATGCTTTTTTTGGCGGTGGGCAACAGCGCGGTCCAAGACCTAGGAATCGACCTGGACAAGATGCACTTATAAGAGTTGAAGTGGATTTAAGGGAAGCCACTTTTGGTTGTGAACGAGATTTAAATGTAGAAACCGCAGTCAGTTGCAATAAATGTAATGGAACCGGATGTGCGAACAACTCAAAACCTAGGACTTGTGATATTTGTAAAGGAAGAGGTGAAACACAGCAAGTTGCTAGGTCAATTCTTGGTCAGGTAATGACTAGTAGACCATGCGCAAATTGTCAGGGATTTGGTTCAGTAATAACTGATCCATGCGGTGAATGTGCAGGTGATGGCAGAGTAAGAGCTAGAAAGAGTATTCCAATAAAGATCCCTGCTGGTGTCGAAACGGGTAACAGAATTCAACTAAGTGGACAAGGCGAGGTTGGTCCCGGCGGAGGGGCTCCTGGCGATTTATATGTTGAGATAATTGAAATCCCTCATGAGTTTATTGTTCGGGAGGAAAGTAACCTACATATTTCAGTATCAATTCCTATGGCTGCTGCTGCAATAGGTACTAAAGTATTTATAGAAACTTTAGATGGCAAGCAAGAAGTTGAAATTAAAGAGGGTACGCAAAGTGGTTCAACAGTGATCTTAAGAGGGCTTGGTGTGACAAAGCTTAGAGGTTCTGGAAGAGGCGATTTAATTGTACATATTCAAGTTCTTACACCAACTAAATTAAATAAAGAGCAAAGTGAGTTACTTAGAAAAATCGCTAATCTACGAAATGAACCTCTTGATAAAGTAAAGATAAATACAAATGAAGAGCAAGGTTTCTTTGATAAAGTCAGAAGAGCATTTAGATAGTGAGCTATTTATTTTTTGTTGATGCTATTGACTCCAATACGGTACAAGCACTTGAAGGTGAAGAGGCTCATCATGCGATTAAAGTATTGCGGCTTACTAAAGGGGAGCAATTAGTATTGTCAGATGGGAAATCCAGTTGGGTTTCTGGCAAAGTTTCTGAAATAGGAAGAAAATCTCTTGAAATAAGGGTTAACGAGAGAGGAAATATAGAATTACCTACGCCAGAATTAATTGTTATTCAAGCATTTACTAAGTCAGATCGAAACAAGGAAATGCTTGAACTTCTAACTGTTTCCGGAGTAAATCAGATCATTCCATGGGATTCTGAACGTTCAATCAGTAAGTGGCAACCAGATTCGGCCGATAAGTGGATGCTAACTGTTCGGGAGGCTTGTAAGCAGTCAAAACGATTACAGCTACCAATTATTAGCAATCCCATGAAAATTGAACAAATATCAGGAATATTGAAGAATAATTTTTCAGTTGTTTTTCATGAAAGCTCAGGTAATAAATTTAGTGGGGTAGAGATTCCAAGTGGAGTTGAAAAAATTTATATAGTTATTGGCCCTGAAGGTGGGATTACTGATTCAGAGATAGAAGTGTTTAAATCATCGGGAGCAATAATTTCTCGACTTGGAGAGCCTATCTTGCGTTCTGCACACGCTGGATTTGCTGCCCTTTCTGCTTTGCAAACTAAGATTGGAAGGTGGTAGGTATGGATTGCTTGTTTTGTAAAATTGTAAATGGCAGCATCCCAGCCACTATTGTTAAACAAACTGAAAAAATTACGGCTTTCAACGATATTTCACCGCAGGCACCAACACATTTATTGATTATCCCTAATATTCATTTTGAGAACATGGGTAAATTATCTGAGGCTGATGAAAAACTATCAGGTGAAATGCTAAGAGAGGCTTCAGCAATCGCAAAAGACTTAGGTCTAGATAGCTGGCGAATAAACATTAATACGGGTGCAAGCGCAGGTCAGTCGGTATTCCACGCTCACATTCATCTACTAGGTGGTCGGACATTCGCTTGGCCACCGGGTTAAATATAGAATTAGATCAATGGACCCCATAAGCATAAAAGTTCCAACTGTTTTTCCTATGGTCTCTTTAGTTGGCCCAGGTGATTCATATCTAAGAATTTTAGAGAGTAATTTTCCTCAACTATCGATTACTGTCAGAGGAAATGAAATTTACGTAAATGGTGATGCAGAGAAAGCCAAAATATTTTCTGAATTAATTGAAGAGTTAATAGCATTGCTACGTTCTGGCCAGAATTTAAACGCAGATATGGTAATCCGTTGCATAGGAATGATTAATCAGAATCCGACTGAACATCCTGCAGAAGTTTTGTCACTTAATATCCTAAGTAATAGAGGAAAAACAATTCGTCCCAAAACATCCAATCAGAAGAAGTATGTGGATGCTATAGATGCCAACACAATTACATTTGGAATTGGACCTGCTGGGTGTGGAAAAACTTACTTAGCTATGGCAAAAGCAATTCAGGCTCTACAAGCAAAGCAAGTTAATAGAATTATTTTAACTAGACCAGCAGTTGAGGCTGGCGAAAGATTAGGTTTTCTACCAGGAACTTTGCACGAGAAAATTGATCCATATTTGAGGCCATTATTTGATGCCTTACACGACATGATTGATCAGGATGCTATTCCAAGGTTGATGAATTCGGGAGTAATTGAAGTTGCACCTCTTGCATATATGCGCGGAAGAACTTTAAACGATGCATTTATTATTCTGGATGAGGCTCAAAATACAACGGCCGAACAGATGAAGATGTTTTTAACCAGATTAGGCTTTGGCTCAAAGATGGTAGTCACTGGGGATATTACCCAAGTGGATTTACCAAATAACTCCCATTCGGGTTTAAAAATTGTTCAAGATATTTTGAATGCTGTAGATGATATTTCATTCATATATCTCAATGCAGATGATGTTGTACGAAATAGATTAGTTGGAGAGATTGTCACAGCTTATGGAAACTGGGATGAGAATATTTCCAAATCAACATTTCCAATTAGAAGCGGAAAAGGTGATCGATAATTACTCAAATTGAGTAGCCGATATGAAAATAGATTTAGAAAATAATTCTAGTTATGAGTGTAATGATTCAAAGCTGATTTCTCTTGCTGATTTTTCTTTGAATAAATTGGGCATTCACCCTGATTCAGAGCTCGCAATAAGACTTGTAGATGAGAATGAAATGGAACAATTACATTTGAAGTGGATGGACCTGCCCGGACCAACTGACGTGATGTCCTTTCCAATGGATGAAATGAAACCCCATACAGCTGCAAATGGGCCAGGAGTCATTGGCGACATAGTGCTGTGCCCAGCCTTTGCGGAAAAAAATGGCAAACAATCCCTAGCTGAAGAACTGGAGTTATTAACTGTGCATGGAGTTTTACATCTTTGGGATTTGATCATGAAGATGTTGATGATGAAGTTAAAATGTTTGGATTGCAAGATGAATTTCTAGAACAGTGGAGATCGATTCAATGAGCATAGAATCTCTATTTTTAATAATTCTGCTATTACTGTTTGCGGGTTTTCTGGCTGGCTGTGAGTCTGCTTTAACCTCACTTTCACGACTTTTAATTGAAGAGATTGTTGAAGCCAAACCAAATTATAAGAAAAGATTTGAAAACTTTGTTTCCAATCCCGCCAAATTTTTGAATGTAATACTCTTAGTTCGCAAAAGTTGTGAATTAACTGCGACCGCATTGGTTGCAACTTTCTTTGTGGAGGGTAGCTCAAATAAAGGGCTATCACTACTGTGGGCGATTTCTTTAATGGTTGCCATCTCATATGTAGTTGTAGGAGTTGGGCCAAGAACTTTAGGTAAACAACATGCAATTAAATGGGCAAGACCTGCAATCACAGTAGCTGTTTTGCTATCTAAACTATTAGGCCCACTTACATCGCTATTAATTGGTATTGGAAATGCTCTGACCCCTGGAAAAGGATTTAAGTCTGGTCCTTTTTCAACCGAGGCAGAGTTTAGAGATTTGGTTGATCAAGCAAGTGAAAGTGGTTTCGTAGAGGAATCAGAGCGGGAGATGATTCATTCAGTTTTCGATTTAGGTGAAACTCTGGTGCGAGAACTAATGGTGCCAAGAACTGAAATGGTATGGATAGAGGCTGAAAAAACTGTAAGACAAGGCCTATCACTAGCCCTTCGTTCTGGCTTTACTAGAATACCGGTAATTTCAGAAAACTTAGATAATGTTGTGGGTATAGCTTATGTAAAGGATTTAGCTAAGAGAGTTCATGATAATCCAAACTCTGAAGTCAATGAAAAAGTAGAGGATCATTTGCGTAAGGCAACTTTTGTGCCTGAGAATAAAACTGCTGATGACTTATTAAAGCAGATGCAAAGAGATCAAATACATATGGCAATTGTGGTCGATGAATATGGTGGGACAGCAGGTATCATCACAATTGAAGACATTTTAGAAGAAATTGTTGGTGAAATTGCAGATGAGTATGATGGCAATGAGATCGAAGAGATCGAATGGCTGGATGAAAAAAAGGCAAGGATTTCAGCTAGATTACATGTTGAAGATTTTGCTGAACAATTTGAAAGTGAATTTACAGAAGAAGAGATTGAAGATGTTGATTCAATTGGTGGATTAATTGCCAAGCATTTAGGCCGCGTTCCGATACCAGGAAGTACGATCACCGTACCAGGCTGGAAGTTAACAGCTGAAAGACCTTCAGGTCGCAGACATAGAATTGCCACAGTATTGGTCGAAAAAATTGAAGAATCAGGAAAGCCATCTGATCAGTTGTAAGATGCTCTAATGCGCATTGTTAGATTTACTGCTCCTGAAAAGTTAGGCATTGGTAGCGATCCATTATTTGGAATTCTTAATGACAAAGACGCAATTTTATTACTTCGAGGGGATCCAATTTACGCTGGAATTGTGCCCCAAGATAAGACTGTTAACTTAAGTGAAGTCAAGTTGTTAGCACCAGTTATTCCAAGAAGTAAGGTAGTTTGTATTGGAAAAAATTATGCCGATCATGCAGCGGAAATGAATTCAGAGGTTCCAAGTGAGCCAGTTATATTTATAAAACCTAATACTTCTGTAATTGGACCAAATGAAACAATCGTTTGGCCAAAAATGAGTCAAAGAGTTGATCACGAAGCAGAATTAGCAATTGTGATTGGTCGAATTTGTAAAGAGGTGCCTGCTGAAAAAGCTAAAGATGTTATATACGGGTACACACTAGCTAATGATGTTACGGCTCGTGATTTACAAAAAAAGGATGGGCAGTGGACTCGAGCAAAGGGTTTTGACACTTTTTGCCCTCTGGGCCCTTGGATAGAAACTGAATTTGTACCGGGAAATCAAAAAATCACAGCGACTTTAGATGGTCAAATAAAGCAATCCTCACTTCTTTCTGAAATGATCTTTAAAATCCCGCAGATAATTGAGTTTGTTACAAATGTTATGACTCTACTTCCTGGAGATGTGATCTTAACTGGCACGCCAGCTGGCATTAGCCCCATGCCTGAATGATCAACGATCTCGATTTCAATTGACGGTTTAGGAACATTAACAAATAAGGTTTCAGCCCATGTCCAATAAATCTCAAGTAAGAGTTAGATTTGCCCCTTCACCAACAGGTGATTTGCATGTTGGCAATATAAGAACAGCATTATTTGATTGGGCATACGCCAGACATACTGGTGGAAAGTTAATCTTTCGTATTGAAGATACTGATACAGAAAGAGTTACAGATCAATACATTAAAGCAGCAATTGATACATTAAAGTGGTTGGGACTTAATTGGGATGAGGGGCCCGAAGTTGGTGGAGATTTTGGACCTTATTTGCAATCTCAAAGATTAGATATTTATGCCGAGTGGGCGCAAAAGTTTTTAGATCAAGGCGATGCTTATCACTGTTACTGCACCTCGGAGGAGCTAGAAGAGCGACGACAGATCCAAATGAAGAATAATAAAGCTCCTGGCTACGATGGAAAGTGTAGACAGTTATCACCAACACAAGTAGATGAGTACAAGTTAGCAGGTAGAAAACCGGTAATAAGAATGCGAATGCCAACTGGCGAAACTACTTTTGTTGATCTAATCAGAGGTGAAGTTAAGTTTGAACATGAATTTGTACCAGATTTCGTTTTAGCTCGGGCCGATGGTTCACCGCTTTATACATTAGCTGTTGCCGTCGATGATGTTTTAATGAAGATTACTCATGTACTACGCGGTGAAGACTTACTGTCATCAACTCCAAGACAAATTCGCGTTTATCAAGCTATGGGAGTTGAAGTTAAAGATTATCCACTTTTTGCACACCTTCCATTTGTGATGGGTCAAGATAATGCCAAGCTATCAAAGCGAAATGGAGAGGTATCGATTGCTTGGTATCGAGAACAAGGTTTCTTGCCCGAGGCAATTTGTAATTATTTGGCACTTTTAGGTTGGTCACCTGGTGATGACAAAGAAAATATAAGTATGCAGGAATTGGTAAACCTTTTCACCGTAGAGCGGGTTAATAGCAGCCCGGCAAGATTTGATATGAAAAAGCTTGAGGCTATAAATGGCGACAAGATTCGAGCTCTGACGTTAGAGAAGTTTATGGAGTGGTCACTACCTTTCTTATTGGAATCTAAAGTTATTTCAGGCACTCAAGATGAGTTAGCTGTCATTAAATCTGCCCTGCCAATAATCCAAGAGCGAATCATTAAACTTTCGGAAATTCCAGCCATGCTAAATTTCCTATTTGTAAAGGATTTTTCGATTGCACCCGATGAGGTATCCAAAGTAACCGATGAGGTATCACAGATGGTTTTGATTACAACCCTTTCAAAGTTAGAGGGGTTAAACAATTGGAACACTAAAGAGATCGAATCTGTTCTCAGAGCGGTGTTAATAGATGAAATGGGATTAAAACCGAGGGTGGCATTTAGCGCAGTTAGAATTGCAATTACTGGTTCTCATATCTCACCACCTCTATTTGAGTCGCTTGAGTTGTTGGGTAAGGAGCGTTCAATCCAACGAATTAAGGCGGCAATTTCCAAATAAAATTACTGCAGGGTATTCTTGCCATATTGAAAAATTTAATATTGGGGTATGGGGTAATTGGTAGCCCTGCTGATTCTGGTTCAGCCTGTCTAGGTTCGAGTCCTGGTACCCCAGCGATTAAATGTTTTACTGCACGGCTCCGTCGTCTAGTGGCCTAGGACTCTGGCTTCTCAAGCCAGCTACGGGGGTTCGAATCCCCTCGGAGCTACAAACTGTTATTTTTTATTTTTAGCTAAATGCTCAGTAAGTCGAGCCGCAGTTGCCACAACTGCTGCTGCATGAATTCTTCCTGGCTGTCTGCTTAATCTCTCCATTGGTCCACTAATACTTACTGCTGCTATAACTTTATTATTTGGACCGCGAACCGGTGCAGAAACTGATGCAACTCCGGCCTCGCGCTCGCCAACAGATTGTGCCCAACCTCTTCTTCGCACCGCTGCTAAATTTGCTGCGGTAAATTTTGCATTTACTAAACCTCGATGAAGTTTTTCCGGATCCTCCCAAGCTAGAAGTATTTGTGCAGCAGAGCCTGCCTGCATAGTTAGTACTGTTCCAACTGGCACAGAATCTCTTAAGCCAGTTAATCTTTCAGCTGTTGCAACACAAATTCTTAATTCACCTTGTCGTCGATAGAGCTGGGCACTCTCACCGGTTGCATCTCTAAGTGCAGTTAAGGATGGAACTGCTATAGCAAGCAATTTATCTTCTCCAGCAGCTGCTGCTAATTCGGAGGAGCGCACACCCAGAATAAATCTTCCTGAAAAATCCCTGGAAACAAGTCGATGATGCTCTAAAGCAACCGCCAATCTATGTGCGGTCGGCCGAGCTATTCCAGTAGTCGAGACAAGTTCACTAAGTGATTGTGGGCCGGCTTCAAGGGCAGAGAGTATTTTTACGGCTTTATCTAATACGCCAACTCCGCTATTCTTTCTGTCCATACTCTGATAATGCCATCTCACTCTATGAGAAGCAAATTCAGGCAAAGTGTGAAGGGACAAGATGTAATGGGTAAGACATTAGCGGAAAAGATTTGGGCAGAGCATGTGGTTAGCTCTACCGCTGGTGAACCCGATTTACTTTACATAGATCTGCATTTAATTCATGAGGTAACAAGTCCACAAGCTTTTGATGGTCTCCGACTTGCAAATAGAAAAGTTAGAAGGCCAGATTTAACGATTGCAACTGAAGATCATAACGTTCCAACTTTAAACATTGATAAGCCAATTTCTGATCCTGTATCTAAATTACAGGTAGATACACTTAGGAAAAACTGCGCTGAATTTGGTGTTCGTATCCACTCTTTGGGAGATGTTGAACAGGGAATTGTTCACGTAGTTGGCCCGCAATTAGGTATTACTCAGCCTGGAATGACAATTGTTTGTGGAGATTCTCATACCTCAACACATGGTGCATTTGGTGCGTTGGCATTTGGGATTGGAACTAGCGAAGTAGAGCATGTTTTAGCAACTCAAACTTTGCCTTTGATTAGACCAAAAACTATGGCAATAAATGTTGAAGGAACTCTAAAGCCTGGAGTGACCAGTAAAGATATTATTTTGGCAGTTATTGCAAAAATAGGCACTGGTGGCGGGCAAGGTTATATTCTTGAATATCGCGGTAGTGCTATTAGGGCCTTGTCTATGGAAGCTCGAATGACGATATGTAATATGTCCATTGAGGCAGGTGCTAGAGCTGGGCTAATTGCACCTGATCAAACTACTTTCAATTATGTCCAAGGTAAACCGCATGCTCCAAGTGGCGCAGATTGGGATGCGGCTATTGCTTATTGGAAGACGCTAGTTACAGATGAAGATGCAAAGTTTGATAAAGAGATTTATTTGAACGCTGATGAATTAGCTCCATTTGTTACCTGGGGAACAAATCCTGGTCAGGGATTACCATTAAGTGCCTCGGTTCCAAACCCAGCAGATATCGCAAATCCTGAAGATCGTGGTGCAGCCGAGCGAGCACTTGAATATATGGATTTAAAACCTGGCACACCACTTAAATCAATTAAGGTGGATACGGTTTTTCTAGGTTCTTGCACAAATGGCAGAATTGAAGATTTAAGGTCGGCAGCAGAGGTGATCAAAGGTAAAAAAATTGCAAACTCACTTCGTTTATTAGTTGTCCCAGGCTCGGCTCGAGTAAGGCTTCAAGCTGAATCTGAAGGCTTAGATAAAGTTTTTCTGGATGCAGGTGCTGAATGGCGAAGTGCAGGATGTTCAATGTGCTTGGGTATGAATCCAGATCAACTAAAACCAGGAGAGCGAGCAGCCTCAACTAGCAATAGAAATTTTGAAGGTAGGCAAGGTAAGGGTGGACGTACTCACTTGGTAAGCCCACTTGTTGCAGCAGCTACTGCACTTAAGGGCACCTTATCTTCTCCGGCGGATCTATAATGGAAAAATTTATTAAACATACCGGTAGCGCAGTGCCGCTTCGTCGAAGCAATGTCGATACTGATCAAATTATCCCTGCGGTGTATCTAAAGCGGATCACCAAAAGCGGATTTGAGGATGGCTTGTTTGCTGCTTGGCGAAGTGATCCAGCGTTTGAGCTGAATCAGCCTCAGTATAAATCTGCGACTATTTTGGTCGCCGGTCCAGATTTTGGAACTGGCTCTTCTCGTGAACATGCAGTTTGGGCGTTACAAAATTATGGCTTTAAAGTAGTTTTATCTAGCCGATTTGCCGATATTTTTAGGGGTAACTCACAGAAAGCAGGATTGCTTACGGTAATTTTGCCACAAGATGAAATTGAAAATATATGGAAAGCGATCGAAGCTAAACCTGATACCTCAATTACCGTTGATCTTGAGAGCAAAACTGTGACCTATGGTTCAACAACTTTGAATTTTGCTATCGATGATTACACTCGTTGGCGCCTAATGGAGGGTCTAGATGACATCGGCTTGACCCTTACCAAGATAGAACAGGTTTCAAATTTTGAAGAAAAAAGAGCTAGTTTTAAGCCTAAAACACTGCCTATTCGCTAAATTAAAACTCTAAAGTAATTATTTAGAGTTACGCGAAAACTGCAAAAAACCTTGATTTACTTTAATAATTTGAATGCGACACACCGAATTAATTAATCAAAGTATTTCGCATCACCCCATAGATTAACCCTTAGTTAAGCAAATGCTTAATGTTTACGCATAAATAAGGGGATTAAATGAACAAGGCTCAGTTCATCGCCTATCTTGCACCACAGTTTGGTGACAGCAAGAAAGAGGCTGCTCGCGCTGTTGAGGTAGTTTTTGATGCGATTGTTCTCAATATCTCAAAGGGCGAAGATGTAATGATCAATGACTTTGGTAAGTTTAAAAAAGTTGATCGTCCAGCTCGCAAAGGTCGTAATCCATTTACTGGAGAGACGATTCAAATTAAAGCCAGCAAGAAAGTACGTTTCTTACCTGCAAAAGGATTAAAGGAAGTAATTTCTGGCGCCCGTAAACTTGGTGCGGCTCCAACTCCACCAGCTAAGGCTGCTCCTGCGAAGGCTGCAAAGAAAGTTTCAAAGACAAAGAAGGCTGTACGCAAAGTTGCAAAGAAAGCAAAGCGTCGCCGTTAAGCCTACTCTTTAATAAAAAACGGGATCTCATGCTAGAGATCCCGTTTTTTACGCTCATTTATAGCCATCTCAGCAATTAGTCGTAGAATTAAGCGGTGTCTACCGAATTGAAAATTTCCTATGCACCTCCTTCAGGAAAGCCACTGGGAGCGACAAATTGGTTTAAATTCGGGGCATTTGTAATGCGACCAATTCTCAATTCAATAGCAAAGCGAGATTGGAAGGGAAGTGAAAATCTTCCTAAAACTGGTGGCGCAATCGTGGTTTGTAATCACATTTCATATATCGATCCTTTAATTTTCACTCACTTTCTTTACGACAATGGTCGCGCACCAAGATATTTAGGGAAGGCATCGCTATTTAAGTTACCAATTATTGGACGGGTATTGCTTGGTGCTGGGCAAATTCCGGTAGAGCGCGAAACTGCAGTTGCATCGCAGTCATTAAGTCACGCTATAGCTTTTATTAAATCGGGCCATTTACTTGGAGTTTATCCAGAAGGAACATTAACCAGAGACCAAAATTATTGGCCAATGAAAGCCAAAACTGGGATTGCAAGGTTGGCTATTTTGACCAAAGCTCCAGTAATTCCCTGTGCTCAGTGGGGGGCGCAGCATATTTTGCCGGCATACAGTAAGAAAATTAAACTGTTTCCAAGAAGTAAGGTTAAGGTGGTTGCAGGAAAGCCATTGGATTTCTCTAAATGGTACGGCAAAGAAGCCGATCCAGTCGCCTTAGAGGAAGCAACAGCATATGTAATGGGTGCAATAACAAAATTGCTTGAGGATTTACGCAATGAAAAAGCACCAGAAGAAATATTTGATCCAAGAAAGTCACAACTGCCAAGAACTGGAAATTTTAAAAAGGATAGTAAATGAGAAAAGTTGCAGTTCTAGGTTCGGGAGCATGGGGAACCACCCTTGGCCAAGTAATGGTCGATTCAGGTCAGCAAGTATTAATCTGGGGTAGGAATAAGAAAGTTGTCCGCGAGATTAATCGTCGCCACTCTAATCGACGCTTTCTTAAAGGAATTGATCTACCTCGTGAATTAAAGGCAACAACAGATATTAAAGCAGTTCTGGAGTTTGCAGATGTTATTTTAGTTGCAATCCCAGCTCAGACCTTGCGCGAAAATTTGGAGAGTTGGAAGGGATTTTTTCCTACGGATTTACCAGTTATAAGTACATTAAAAGGTATTGAAGTTGAAACTCAATTCAGAATGACCGAAGTAATGCAGGAAGTGCTTGGAGTAGGCAAGTCCCAATTAGGTTTAATCACCGGTCCAAACCTTGCAAACGAAATCATTATGCGCCAGCCAGCTGGTGCGGTGGCAGCATCTGAAAATCAGGAAATTATTGATCTAATAGTGGATATGTTCTCTACAAATTATTTTAGGATTTATCCCTCAACAGATTTGGTTGGTTGTGAATTTGCAGGTGCTGCTAAAAGTGTTATAGCTCTTGCCGTTGGTATGGCTGTTGGCATGGGTTATGGCGAGAACACACAAGGTTTGATGATCACACGAGGGTTATCAGAAGTGGCCCGTCTTGGTGAGGCTTACGGCGCTAATCCACTTACATTTTTAGGATTAGCTGGCATTGGCGACTTGGTAGCTAGTGCGCAATCTCCACTTTCAAGAAATAGAAGTTTTGGTGAAGTACTAGGAAAGTCTGGCTCAATTACAAAGGCTAGACAGCAAGTAGTAAAAACCGTTGAGGGTGTTTACTCAGCTGGTGCCATGTTGGAGTTAGCTCATCGAGTAGGTGTTGAAGCACCAATTATTGAAGCTGTATCTGATGTCGTAGCTGGAACCTTAAAGCCAAAAGATGCATTAGATCGATTAATGAAGGTAAGTATTAAGGCTGAAATTTAATGACAAAGACCAAAGTTGCAATTATTTGCGGCGGTAAAAGTAGTGAGCATGAGATTTCATGTATATCAGCCAATGGGGTACTAGAAGCGATAGACAAAAACTTATTTGAGATTGTACTTATAGGAATCACAAAAGCAGGAAAATGGCTCCTTCTTCCGACACAGACAAGTTTTAGAATTCAAAATGGCGTGCTACCAACTATTCCAAATACTGGAGTTGAGGTGAGTATAACTAGTGATGGCTTGATTGCAGATGGAAAAAAATTAGAGGTAGATGTGGCATTTCCAATTCTGCACGGACCATATGGTGAGGACGGAACAATTCAGGGTTTGTTTGAAATAATTCAACTTCGCTATGTTGGATCTGGCGTTCTAGCTAGCGCAGTTAGTATGGATAAATCATACGCAAAACCAATTTTCGCAGCGTCAGGACTAAAAGTTGCCGCTGGAATTGTTGTTACAAACTCTGATTTTAACTTGCCTGATAACTTGAAATTTCCGTTATTTGTTAAGCCTGCCAGAAGTGGTTCAAGTCGGGGAACTACTAAAGTCAAGCAACAAGATCAACTTAAATCAGCAATTGATGTGGCGCTGGAGTTTGATTCCAAAGTAATTGTCGAGCAGGCTATTTCTGGTCGTGAAATCGAATGTGCAGTGCTTCAAGTAGATGGAAAATTGCTTGTTTCACCAGTGGGTCAGATAGTGATTTCTGAAAAATATGAGTTTTATGATTTTCAAGCAAAATATCTAGATGACTCAATGCAGTTAGTATTTCCAACTGATCTACCAAATGGTGTTGAAGAGAAAATCCAACAAAACGCATTAGCTGCTTTTAAGGCGGCTGGATGTGAGGGGTTGGCCAGAATTGATTTCTTTTACTCAGAAAATGGCGAAGTTGTGATAAACGAAATAAATACTATGCCTGGATTTACACCAACCTCAGTCTATCCAAAGTTAATTGATAAATTGGGTATTAATTACCAGGAATTAATTAGTAAATTGATTCAAACTGCTAAAAGCAGATCTACTAAAATTACTAGGTAATTATGGATAGGGTTTTAGAGAAAAACGCAGTTAAACGGGTTAAGCAAGCACTAATTGAAAATGGACTAGATACCGAAATTACTGTCTTAGCTGATAGCGCGCGGAGTGCAGCTGAGGCCGCCTCTGCTCTTGGTATTAAAGTAGGCCAAATAGCCTCTTCAATTATTTTTAAACTTTCAGATCACAAGCCACTATTAGTAATCACCTCTGGCCAGCATCGAGTCGACACAGAGTTAGTCGCTAGACAACTTGGAGTAGAAAAATTAGAAAGAGTTGATGCTGATTTTGTGAAAGTCAGTTCAGGTTTTTCTATTGGGGGTGTTGCCCCGATTGGTTGGATTAACCCACCAGCAGTAGTAATTCTTGATAAAGCATTAAGCGATTTTGATGTCGTATGGGCAGCAGCTGGACATCCACATGCTGTTTTCCCAACATCATTTAGCGACTTAAAATATTTAACAAATGCAACAGTATTTGAGGTTGGAGTTAAGTGATATTTAATTTTAGATTATCCAAAACTAGGCTTTTTGAATGGCTTGGAGTAATAACTGCAATTATCTATTCACTCTTAGTGGCATTGAATATTGGGGCAGAGTTTATTGGTTTTACATTGCTTCTTATATCTTCGGGCTTGATTGGTATTTGGGCCTACATAGGAAAACATAGAGGAATACTTTTCCTACAGTTTTTCTATGCAGCAGCAGGGATTATTGGAATGATTCGTTGGTTTTAGAAAATTATTGATGGGCTACTTTAAAGTTAACAAAATAGCCCATTATTAAAATTAAAAAGTAGTTACCGGGCAGGTTAAGGTTCTGGTTATGCCTGCAACACCTTGAACCTTAGACAAAACCGTTCTACCTAAATCTTCCATAGATGAAGATTCAGCTCGCATAATTACGTCATAAGGGCCAGTGACACCCTCTGCGATAGTTACTCCAGAAATTGCAGAAACAGCCTTTGCAACACTAGATGCCTTACCAACTTCAGTTTGAATCAAAATGTATGCCTGTACGGACATTTGTAGCCTTTCAATCATCGACCTAGGTTCAGCGATGAACTAAATCGTTAATAAAGGGTAGCCTATAGCGAGTTAATTGGGGAGTGCCATTGATTGATCCAGAAGAAGTCATAATCGCCCGACTAGGCGATTTATTCAGCAACTCGATCGAAAGTAGGCTCGAGGTAGGAATTGGTGATGATGCTGCAGTAATAAGTGGCATTGATAACAAATTGGTCGCAACCGTTGACATGGCAGTTGAAGGAGTCCACTTTCGTAAAGATTGGTCTACTCCATTTCAGATTGGCGCAAAGTTAACAACTGCAAGTTTGGCAGATGTTTTTGCGATGGGCGGGGAACCTAAGTACCTATTGGTTGCAGCTGGCATATCCGATATAGATAACTCAGAGGTCATTATTGAAGTTGCCAAAGGAATTAGATCAGTTTCAGACGAGTTTAAAGTTACGGTTGTTGGAGGTGACTTAAGCAAGTCAGAAAAAATGGTTTTAAGCATTACAGCTTTAGGCGAATTAAGTAGTAAGCCCATTAAAAGAAGTGGCGCAAAGGTTGGTGATTTAGTTTATCTTTCTTCTCTACCTGGTCTATCAGCTGCTGGCATGGCAATTTTAGAAAGAGAATTAGATCGGCCTAGGTATGTGGTTGAAGCCCACCTAAATCCAAAATTAAAAAAACCGAAAAATTTAATACAAGTAGCTACTGCCATGTGTGACATAAGCGATGGTCTATCGATTGATGCTGGGCATATTGCAAAAGACTCTAAAGTGTCCATTAATTTCTTAAGTGAGTTGCTTAGGAATGCTAGTGATTTTAAGGACTTGCAAGAGTTAGCAATTGAGCTAGACGAGGATGTATTTGACTGGATTCTAAATGGTGGAGAAGATCATTTTTTTATTGCTACAGTCAATCCAGATATGGCAAAAGATGACCTGGGAATTAAAGTTGGAGAAGTTGTATCTGGGGATGGAAAAATTTTGTTAGATGGTAAAGAGGTTAAAAAGAGTGGATACCAGCACTTTTAATTAGCGAAGAACTTTTCCAGCCTTTAGGCATGATGAGCAAACATTTTTACGCTTTGTTTGACCATTAATGATGGTACGAATTTTTTGAATGTTTGGATTCCAACGGCGGCGAGTTGCGCGCTTTGAGTGCGAAACATTGTTGCCAAAGCTAGGCGCTTTTCCACATAGATCACAGACTGATGACACCGAGGCACTCCTTTATTTTGTGGACAAACTAAATGCAGGGCGAAAGATTACCTCTTATCGGCATTAAATGGCTAATCCGGTGGGTAATTACGCGCAGTTAGCCAGTGGACATTGGATACTTCCTCTATGGCCACCCTTTCTACTCGCTTATCAAATATCTTAGGTGACCGTACTGCTGAGGTTTTAGAAAAAGCATTTGGTATTTCAACTGTAAATGAATTATTGCGCCATTATCCAAGAAGATACGTAGTTAGAGGCGAATTAACCGATATTTCAAAATTGATCGCAGATGATGAAGTAACAATTCTTGCCCAGATCGAAGCGGTTAAGTTAAGAAGAGCTAACTCAAAGAATATTCTAGAGGTCGTAGTGACCGATGGGAGTGCAAATCTTTCCCTAACATTCTTTAACCAAGCCTGGCGAGAGAAGGATCTAAAGGCAGGAAGGGTTGGATTATTTGCCGGAAAAGTTGGAGTATTCAAAGGCAAGCGCCAATTATCTCACCCAGATTATCAACTTATTCCCGATGGTGACGATGTTGATGCTGCTGTAGCTGAATTTGCCGGAAAGTACTTAGCTGTATATCCAGCAACTTCTAAACTTCCATCTTGGAAAATATTGCAATGCATGAAACTAGCTTTAGATTCACTTGAAGAATTACCAGATTATTTGCCTGATGAAATTTCTAAAAGAAATAACTATCCAAATCTAAAACGAGCATTCCACGACATTCATCAACCACAAGATTTAGATTCGGCCGAAAAAGCACGACAGCGCTTAACTTTTGATGAAGCTCTACTTTTACAATTATTACTTGGTCAACGAAGAGCAGAAATTGAAAAACTCAGTACCAAATCTCGTACTCCAAATACTCCAGTTCTAGTTTCAGCATTTGAAAAACTTTTACCGTTTAAGTTCACGACTGGTCAATTAGCTGTAAATTCTCAAATCGAGAAGGATTTATCTAACAAATATCCAATGCATCGATTATTACAAGGTGAGGTAGGTTCTGGAAAGACTGTCGTGGCGCTACGTGCGATGTTATCGGTTGTGGATTCATCAGGGCAGGCAGCACTTTTAGCTCCTACAGAGGTTTTGGCACAGCAACATTTTCGAACTATCACAAAGTTGCTGGGTGAATTAGCGCTTGCTGGCACATTAAATTCATCTGGACTGGGCACCCAAGTCGAACTTTTAACTGGATCAGTCAGTGCCTCTAAAAAGAAAGAAATCCATTCAAGACTAGCAAGTGGAGAAATTGGAATCGTTATAGGAACACATGCTCTAATTTCCGATGGTGTTGCATTTAAAGATTTGGGGTTAGTAGTAGTTGATGAGCAACATAGATTTGGAGTTGAACAGCGAGATGCATTGCGAATGAAGGCAAAACAACCCCCACATTTACTTGTAATGACAGCAACTCCAATTCCAAGAACAGTGGCTATGACTGTCTTTGGTGATTTAGATATATCAACACTTACAGAGTTGCCTGCTGGCCGAGTTCCAATTACAACTCACTTAATTCCAGTACTAGAAAAGCCTCACTTTTTAGAAAGAGCTTGGCAGCGAGTTAAGGAGGAGGTTGCGAAAGGGCATCAGGTTTATATCGTTGCGCCTCGAATTGCCAATCCAACCAAAAAATTAACAGAACGTGAAATAGCTGCTGCTATGTTGCTTGGCGAAGAGTACTTGGATAATGAGCAAATGAGTGCAGTAGAAGAATTAGCTCCAGATCTTGCAACTGGTGCATTAAAAGGATTAAAAATTGCCACTTTACATGGCAGGCAGTCAAGTGAAATTAAAGAACAAACCATGACAGCATTTTCAAACGGTGAAATTCAAGTGTTAATTGCAACAACAGTAATTGAGGTAGGTGTTGATGTGCCAAACGCATCGATGATGGTAATTATGGACGCAGATAGATTTGGAGTATCTCAACTACACCAATTAAGAGGACGAGTTGGTAGAGGAAGCGTTCCGGGACTTTGTTTACTGGTAACAAATGCTCAAGATGAATCACCAAGTATGCATAGATTAAATGCCGTAGCATCAACTTTGGATGGATTTGAACTTGCAAGAATTGATCTTGAACAGCGTAAAGAGGGAGATGTGTTAGGAAGATCGCAATCAGGAGGAAAATCTCACCTTAGGCTTTTGCGGGTCCTTAGAGATGAAGAGTTAATTAATAGGTCTAGAGAGGCTGCCAATAAAATTTTGGCCGACGATCCTGAAATTAATAAATTACCGTTACTTCAAAGTGAAGTAAATAAACTAAAGTCAGATGAAGCTGCCAGATTTATGGATAAATCATGAGTATGAGAATAATTGCAGGATTAGGCAAGGGCAGAAAACTCTTTTCACCTCCTTCAATAACTAGACCAACTTCAGATCGGGCTCGTGAAGGGTTATTCTCTTCACTGATTTCAACTTTTGGAACTTTAGAGGGACTACATTTCCTTGATCTGTTTGCTGGATCGGGAGCAGTAGGAGTAGAAGCTCTTTCTAGAGGAGCTGCATTAGTTGAGGCGGTTGAAAATAATCCAGTAAGTGCTGATATTTGTGAACAAAATTTTTCACTCCTATTAAATACTGAAGGTATTGGTAAATTTAAAGTTCATGTTAAATCAGTTTTTGAATTTCTAAATCATTATACTCAAAATTCATACGAGATTATTTACGTAGACCCACCTTATGAAGTTGCAAATACAGAGGTGGAAAAGATTTTGAAGAAGATCATTGCTTTAAACTTATTAAGTAAGTTCGGAGTAATTGCAATAGAAAGGGATGGTAAGGCAAAAGCTTTTACTTGGCCTGATGGTTTTAGGGAGCAAAAAATTCGCTCTTATGGTGCCGGGAGCATCCATTATGGCGTGTTGGTTCAGCGGGAATAGAAGAAAATGGCTAACTTGGTAAATAGTTGCTAGCGTTTTCACTATGAGGCGAGTTGTATGTCCTGGGTCTTTTGATCCAATTACTAATGGGCACTTAGACATTATTGCAAGAGCTTGCACTTTATTTGATGAAGTAATTATTGCAGTGTTAGTAAATCAAACTAAGAGCTCACTATTTTCTGTAGAAGAGCGAATTGAAATGATAAAGGAAGTTACAAGTAGGTATAAGAATGTGAAAGTTGACTCATGGTCTGGATTATTGGTCGACTACTGTAGAACTAATAAAATTCCTACAATAGTTAAAGGTTTAAGAGCTGTTAGCGATTTTGACTATGAACTTCAGATGAGTCAGGTTAATTTACAACTACAAGGGGTTGAGACATTATTCATGTCTACCGCTCCCTCACACTCTTTTCTTTCCTCATCCCTTGTGAAGGAAATCGCAAGTTATGGTGGCGATGTATCTGCATATATGCCGGCTGCGATTGTTGATAAGTTAAGATCTAGACTTGAGCGAAAGGGCTAAATATGGATGTTGTTGAAAATATTGAAGCTGCAATTGCAATAGTTGAAGAGGCAAGATCTGTACCACTTTCGGCATCTTGCGTAATTAATCGCAGTGAGATGCTAAAACTTTTGGATCAAATCAAGGCATCTTTCCCAAATGATTTAGCAAAAGCTATAGCAATTCAGCGAGAAAAAGAATCAATTATTGAAGAGGCCCATGCGCAGTCAGATGCAATTATGCAGCAAGCGAGAGATGAAGTCTCACGCTTGGTTGAACAAACAACCATAGTTTCAAGTGCGCGTAAGGAAGCATCGAGAATTTTGGCCGAAGCAAAAACTGAAAGTGATCGAGACCGAGAAGAGATTGAAGAGTATATTGACTCTCGTTTAGCCAATCTAGAAGTGATTTTAAACAAGACCCTTGATGTAATTAGCAAAGGCAGAGATCAATTGAGCGGTGTTGAGGCAAAACACGTTCTTTCTAAACTTAAGTAGTTTTAATGGCACGGTCAATCTTTCTTTTTAATACACATGACCTTCCGCATAGAGCTGGCGAGATGCGAGAGTATGAGTTAGATTTAAAAATTACTGAAGCAGTAGGTGTGGATTTACTTTCCGTAAAACCGGGGGAGATAATCGAAGTAGACCTACGGATTCAATCAGTTGATGAAGGTGTTCTAGCAACCGCCCGAGTGGTGGCGGATGCAACTGGTGAGTGCACTAGATGTTTAAAACCAATTACATGGCCAATTGATGAGAATTTCACAGAACTTTATTACTATGAAACTTCAAATACCAAAGCAGCTGCTAAGCGAGGGTCTAAGGGCAAATCCAATAAAGAAGAAATTGACCTAGATGAAGATGATTTGAGTTTTCTAGATGGTGACGATATCGATCTTGAACCGGCAATTAGGGATGCAATCATTTTAAATCTTGCAGTGAATCCACTATGTACTGAGGATTGCCCAGGTTTAGAGGATAAAAAAGGTGAAAATTGGGAGTACCTTTCGGCATCACAGACCCAATCTTTAACTGACCAAAGGTGGTCTGCTTTGAAGGATTTCCCGCTTAAAAATTAATCGTTTTTACAAGTTTGCACTTTTCGTAGATAATTCTCATCTTGTTTAAGTCGTTTTAATAAGGAGTAAAGATCATGCCAGTTCCAAAGCGAAAAATGTCGCGAGCACGTACTCGCTCTCGTCGAAGCATGTGGAAGACAACTCCTGCACATCTTGCAACTTGCCAACAGTGTCAACAACCTAAATTGCAACACGTTGCATGCCCAACTTGTGGAACCTATAACCGTCGTCAGGTTTTAGAGGTCTAATCTGTTCTCTGACCTAACCGAACAACTCGGGATATCGGTTAAGGATGAGTTGCTTGAACTTGCACTAACTCATCGCTCATTTTCATATGAGGCAGGTGGAATTCCAACAAATGAAAGACTTGAGTTTCTTGGAGATTCAGTTCTTGGATTAATTGTCACTGATGAACTTTATAAATTATTTCCAGATTTGGATGAAAGTAGGTTAAGCCCACTGCGCTCAGGTGTGGTTAACATGAAAGCACTAGCTCAAATAGCTAGGGAGATAAATTTAGGTAAATATCTCAGAATCGGTAAAGGCGAAGAAACTACAAATGGTAGGGATAAGAACTCAATTCTTGCTGACACTTTTGAAGCCCTTGTAGGCGCTATTTATTTAGAGCATGGATATGTAAGAAGTGCTGAAGTAATTTCGAAATGGATAAAGCCTGCAATCATGGATGCAACTTCGCAAGGATCTAGTCTTGATGGTAAGACTGCACTTCAGGAATTAGTAGCATCATTAAATCTTTTGTCCCCGGAGTATGAAATAAGTGAGTCAGGACCTGATCACGATAAGAATTTTACTGCTCGAGTAAAAGTTGGTAGTGAAAAGTTTCCAATCGGTATCGGAAAGAGTAAGCGCGAGGCCGAGCAAGCAGCTGCAAAGATTGCCTACGAAGCTTTGATAGAAAGCAATAAGAAGTAGAGCTTATTACTTATGCCCGAGCTGCCAGAAGTTGAAACAGTCAGGTCTGGGTTAGAAAAGTACGTTACTGGCAAAAAAATTCAAAGTGCTGAGATCTTTCATCCAAGAGCCATTAAACCAAGTTCAATTTCACCATTAACTTCTTGCATCGGTGCCCAGATTAAATCAGTAAGGCGAAGGGGAAAATTTCTTTGGTTTGAACTCGATCGCGATTTTGTGCTGGCGGCACATTTAGGTATGAGTGGACAACTACTTGTTCAGAAGGAGAAATCTTTACCTCAGCCACATCTAAGGGCAAAATTTGGGTTATCTGGAAATCGAAAGAGTAATCAGGACCAAATAAGGTTTATCGATCAAAGAACTTTTGGGTGGCTATCAGTTGAACAGACAGTTAATGGAATTCCTGTGTCGGTTAGAGAAATTGCATATGACCCTTTTGAAAAAGACTTCAATCTTAAGCAGGTAGTTGCAAATATTAAGCGTCGAAAATCTGCAATTAAGCCCGCTATCTTAAATCAAAACATAATTAGTGGAGTTGGAAATATTTATGCAGATGAAGCACTTTGGCGAGCAAAAATTCATCCTGAGATTATTTGTGAAGATTTAAGTGAGGCTGAGATCCGGAAAGTGATTTCATCCGCCATTTCAGTAATGAAATCTGCCATTAAAGCTGGTGGAACCTCTTTCGATGAACAGTATAAAAATGTAAATGGTGAAAGTGGCTATTTTTCTAGATCACTAAAGGTTTATGGCCGAGAGGGTGATCCTTGCCCTCGATGCCGAAGCGCTATTCGTAGAATCGCCTTTGCAAACCGTTCCTCACACTTTTGCCCGCGTTGCCAGCGTTAGGTACCAAGATTTCAGGAGTTTTTTAGATAGGTTTGCGCTATGCGTATGTTGTGGGGTGAGCTATGTATTTAAAGAGCATGAATCTAAAGGGATTCAAATCTTTTGCCTCCTCAACCACTTTAAATTTTGAACAAGGTATTACCTGCGTGGTTGGCCCTAATGGCTCGGGTAAATCAAATGTAGTTGATGCACTCTCATGGGTCATGGGAGAACAGGGAGCCAAATCTTTACGCGGTGGGAAAATGGAAGATGTTATTTTTGCTGGGACATCTGGCCGAGCACCACTTGGCCGAGCTGAAGTCTCAGTCACAATTGATAATGCAGACGGAGTTCTCCCAATTGATTTTTCAGAGGTAACAATTACCCGTGTTTTGTTTAGAAATGGTTCTTCAGAGTACTTGCTAAATGGTGAGACAACTCGACTATTAGATATTCAAGAACTGCTCAGCGACAGTGGTATTGGTCGAGAGATGCATGTAATTGTTGGGCAAGGCCAGCTAGATGCAATTTTATTAGCGAATCCAGAAGAAAGAAGAGCTTTTATCGAAGAAGCAGCTGGCGTTTTAAAGCATAGAAAACGCAAAGAAAAAGCCATTCGAAAACTTGATTCTATGCAAACTAATCTTGCACGAATTCAAGATTTGACTGTTGAATTACGCAGACAGTTACGCCCATTAGGTAAGCAAGCTGAGGTAGCTAGAAAAGCTTCTGTGATTCAATCAGATGTTAGAGATGCCAAATTACGATTAATGGCGGATGACATGCTTCGCATGCGCAATGAAATGGAATTAGAGGTTGCCGATGAGAATGTTCTGCGCCAAAGAAAAGAACAGGTAGAAAGTGAACTAAATACAGCACGCAACAGGGAAATCGAATTAGATGCGATAGCCACTAGTGAGAACCCACAGCTTATAGCGGCCCAGGAAAATTTTTATCGCTTAACTGCCCAGCGAGAGCAAATTCGTGGCGTACAAAATTTATCTTCAGAACGTGCAAGATTTCTTGCGGAAGAAGCAGAGGAGGCAAAAGCTACTGGCAGAGATCCAGATGCACTTGATAAAGAGGCCAAGATTTTACGTGATGAAGAATCAACTCTTGCAGAGCAAGTTAAAATTTCACAAGAACAACTAAGTGCGCATTCAAAATCCTTAAAAGCTATTGAAGATCAGTTAGCACTTGAAGAGAATAGAGTTTCAGCTGCTCTTAGAGCGATTGCAGACCAACGCGAAGGGACTGCGAGGCAAGAAGGACACATAAATGGACTTAGATCTAGAATTGATGCAACTACTGGCGAGGTTAGCCGGTTAACTTCAGCCAAAGATTTGGTTGAGATTCGTTTAAAAAATTACCGTGAGAATTTTGCGCAAATCGAAGTACAAATATCTGCACTTTCCTCATCCGAGCCCGGCTTAGATAGCTTATTTGATAAGTTAAAGACTGAGTTAAAAAATTCGGAAAGCAATATCAAATTAATAGCAGATAAGCTACAGAATACAGAAAGATTGAGAGCAGGAACTTTAGGGCGCCTTAGTGCATTCAAGGAGATATCCGACTTAGTACTGCAATCTGCAAATTCAGAGTTGATTTCAAAGATTAATTCGCTGACAGTTGAATGCGAAAATGAGGTTAATAAAGTTAGTGCTGATTGTGATCGAATCAAGTTTGAGTTAAGTGGCTTGAATGAAGAATTGAGTAAAGTAAATAAAGAGTACGAACTAGTTCTCTCTCGGTTAAATGATTCTGATGCGGCAATGACTGGTCTAGCAGAACAGCTTGCTATCTCGGGCCAAAATGTTAAAAATACTGTTGAGGAGCTTGATCGGCTTGCACTAGCTTTAAGTGCTGCAAGTGATCAAAAGAATTCTGATGAGCGGGATCTCACAGCAGCTATTGCACAGTTTGAATCTCACCAAACACCTGTGGAACCAGACTTAACTAACCTTGAAGATTTAAGATCACAAGTTTCTGCTGCAAGATCTATGGAAGTGGAATCAAGATTAAGCCTTCGAACTATTGAAGAGCGTAAAGATGCTATTGCGCAGCGAGCTATTGCCCTTGAAACCCAAGCAGCAGCTGAACGCGAATCAGAATCTAGATCTATTTCCAGAAGAGAAAATAGGGCTCAAGCTGCAGTCACTGCTCAAGAGATTGCAGATACTGCTTATGAGGCCTTAATTCAGATCGAGTCCTCGATTTCTCGGGCTGGAATTGAAAGAGAAAGACTCGAAGTTTCTAGAACTTCTCGGGAAGGTGAAATATTAAATTTACGCACGATAAGTAGAGAGTTAGCAGTTGAATTAGAAAGACTTACTTCAAGCGTACATAAAGATGAGATTGCTCGTGCAGAGCAAAGGCTAAGAATTGAACAACTAGAAACTAAAGCTGTAGAAGAGCTTGGTATTGATGTACAAACCTTGATTAGCGAATATGGACCAGACAATGATGTGCCTACCTTTTATGAAAATGAGCAGGGTGAGTTTGTTCCTGGAGATTTAATTCCGTATAGACGAGATCAACAAGAAAAACGCCTGGCGCAAGCCGAACGTTCTCTTACATTACTTGGAAAGATTAATCCTCTTGCACTTGAAGAGTATTCCTCTTTGGAAGAACGATTACGTTATTTGGCAGAGCAGTTGGAAGACCTTAAGAAAACTAAGAAAGATTTGCTTGATATTATCAAAGAGGTAGATGACCGAGTACAGCAAATTTTTACAGAAGCATATGAAGATACAGCTAGAGAGTTTGAACTTGTTTTTGCCAGACTTTTTCCTGGTGGAGATGGAAAACTGATTTTAACCAATCCTTCAGATATGTTGACCTCTGGTGTAGATGTAGAAGCAAGACCTCCTGGCAAGCGCGTAAAAAGATTGTCGCTGTTATCTGGTGGAGAAAGATCCTTGGTTGCGGTAGCACTGTTAATTGCAATATTTAAAGCTAGACCATCTCCATTTTATGTGATGGATGAAGTTGAAGCTGCTCTTGATGATACAAACTTAGGTAGATTGCTTGGCGTATTTGAAGAATTACGCGAAAAATCACAGTTGATAATTATTACGCACCAGAAACGAACCATGGAAATCGCTGATGCACTTTATGGAGTAACAATGCGGGGAGATGGTGTAAGTGAAGTTATTTCTCAGCGAATCCGTGAAGTTGATGCAGTTTCATAAAGTTTAAATGAGTTTATTTAGAAAGTTAGTTTCTGCACTAAAAGCTGAATCCGTATCAAAAGAGGATTGGGAAGTAATACGTCAGCAACTTATCGCCACTGATTTAGGGGTAAATCTTGTTGATCAGGTCATTGAAAAATCTAAATCTATCAAGTCAGATAACGCTGTCGATATCATTTCAACCCAAGTTCAATCCTGGCTAAGTGATAAGAGTCGACAGCTTGCTGGCGATAAAAACTCAACTAAAACAATATTAGTCGTTGGCGTTAACGGAACTGGTAAAACAACATCTGTAGCAAAGCTCGCAAATTATTTAGTAAAAAATGGAAAATCAGTTTTACTTGCGGCTGCCGATACCTTTAGGGCTGCGGCTACTGATCAGCTCCAAACTTGGGCTAGAAGAATTAATATTGAAGTGATTTCTGGGTCTGAAAATAGTGATCCAGCAGCAGTGGCATTTAGCGCAATTACAAAGGCAAAAGCAGAGAATATGGATTACCTTATTATTGACACAGCTGGCAGATTACATACTAAACAGAATTTAATGGATGAACTTGGCAAAGTCGTCCGAGTTATAAAGAAGCAATCGACAGTTGATGAAATATTATTGGTAATTGATGCTACGACAGGTCAAAATGGATTAAACCAAGCCAATGTATTTATCGAAGCAGTGGGAGTGACTGGTTTTATAGTGACCAAAATTGATGGTTCAGCCAAGGGTGGAGTGGCCTTAGCAATTGAAAAATCGTCTGGGATACCTATTAAATTCATCGGCTCAGGTGAAAAGTTAGAGGATTTCGAGCTCTTTGATCCAAGTACATATATTGCGGGATTATTCGAGTAAGTAACATAGTTTTAACAATTCAGCCCTTTGTTTCATAAGTCTGAAATCTTATATGCCACTGCAATTAACCCTAGTAGTTGATAGTTAAGCCATCTCAACGGCGAGGGTTGTAACAGATAACTTATTTTTACGCGATTGGAGTATTTATGGCAGATGTAGTTTTAAATACCGGTGATACTGCGTGGATTTTGGCAAGCACCGCGTTAGTGCTTCTGATGACACCTGGTCTAGCACTGTTTTATGGTGGAATGGTAAGGGCAAAAAGTGTTTTAAACATGATGCTGATGTCTATGGTTACCATAGGAATCGTAAGTGTTCTTTGGGTCATATACGGATTTAAACTTGCGTTTGGATATAAAGCTGATTCACAGTGGTATGGTGAAATTTCATTCTCAGGTTTAGGTAGAGCTGTTGAAGAATTAACTAATAATGGTGGCACCTACCCAATACCATTATTAGCATTTGCTGCATTTCAACTTATGTTTGCAATTATTACGCCAGCGCTTATTTCAGGTGCAATTGCTGATCGTACAAAGTTCACTGCCTGGGCAGTATTTGTAACAATTTGGGTAACAGTTGTTTACTTCCCAGTTGCGCACTGGGTTTTTGCATTTGGAAATAAGGTTGGAGACACCATAACTGGCGCAGGTTTTCTTGCCGCTCGAGGTGTGCAAGATTTTGCAGGTGGAACAGCGGTTCATATCAATGCTGGAGCTGCTGGACTTGCAATGGCAATAATTCTTGGACGAAGAGTTGGTTGGCGCCGTGAGTCAATGCGCCCGCATTCTCTGCCGTTAGTCTTAATTGGTGCAGGCTTACTTTGGTTTGGTTGGTTTGGATTTAACGCAGGTTCTGCATTGGGTGCAAACGGTATTGCAGCACTTGCTCTACTAAATACTCAGGTTGCAACTGCCGCAGCGGCGTTAGGTTGGCTCCTAGTTGAAAAAATTAGAGATGGTCATCCAACTTCTCTTGGTGTGGCTTCAGGTGCTGTGTCTGGATTGGTTGCGATCACACCAGCATGTGCATTTGTTGCACCGTGGGCTGCGGTAGTAATTGGCTTACTGGCCGGAGTCTTCTGCGCCTTAGCAGTTGGCTTAAAGTATTTATTCAATTTCGATGACTCATTAGATGTTGTAGGCGTGCACTTAATCGGCGGATTATGGGGAAGCTTAGCAATTGGCTTCTTTGGTAGTAGTGCTGTTAACAGTGTGGGACTAGATGGCATCTTCTACGGGGGCGGTAGCGCTCTATTGGCAAAACAAGCCTTTGGTGCATTTTTTGTCTTGGCCTACTCCTTTGTAGTCACATTAGTCATTGGTTTCATAATCGACAAAACTATGGGACTTCGAATCAAAGAAGAAGCAGAAATTTCTGGTATTGATTATGACCAACATGCTGAAACTGGGTATGAGTTAACTTCTAATTCAAGAGGAGGATTTTAATTATGAAGCTAATTACAGCAATCATTAAGCCGCAAAAACTTGAAGATGTTAAAGAGGCGCTGGTCAGTGCTGGGATTACCGGTATGACTGTTTCCGAAGCTAAAGGTTTTGGTAGGCAGCTTGGATTAACTGAAGTTTATCGAGGAGCACAATACAAAGTCGATCTAATCCC
>CAIUBS010000093.1 GCA_903897475.1 uncultured Actinomycetes bacterium
AAAAATTAATCCAGTTTTTGTCTTTATATTTGGCTTGTAGCTTCTATAAAATCTCTCGTTAAATAAGAATATTAAACCAAGAATCACAGTTAATAAACCTAACATTATTGAAAGCAATCGCGAATTTTGCGAGATTAACGAACCAAGTTGGCCAAACAGTAAACCGTATGAAACGAATAAAACTGTAAAGCCAGATACAAAAAGAATTGAACCGAGCAATACCCTTCCTCTAGTTTTTACCTCAGCCATTCCCGTTGCATAAGAAAGGTAACCCGGTACGAGTGGTATCACGCATGGCGAAAAGAAAGAAACTATTCCTGCTAGTGCAGCAATACACATAGCAACTAGAAGGTTTCCATCAAAAATTTGATTTATAAACAACTCACGCATCTGCTAATACCCTATCTAACATTTTTCTTAAGCCGGCAACTGTAACTTCTCCACTGATTCGCACTGCTACCTTGCCATTTCTATCAATAATTAAAGTAGTTGGAATTGCATTTGGGATTAAGGATCCACTGAAACCAAGCAAGATAGAATCATCGATAAAAGTTGGGTAAGTAAGTTTAAAATTCTCATAAAAAGCTCGAGCTGAAGATAAATTATCTCTAGTTAGTATCCCGGCAAATTGAACCTCTGGATATTGAATTGAAAAGTCTTGTAACACAGGAGCCTCAGCTCTGCATGGTGCACACCATGATGCCCAAACATTTATCACGGTAACTCGATTTGATTCCAAAGTGATTTCACCCGCGTTTAAAGTTGGACCAGAGATTTTTGGTGCTGATTTTCTATCCTTTTCTTCAAGGAAAAGAGCCACTCCATTTCCGGAAACAAAGGCATTTTCACTTTGAATCGTTGAGCCCGCACTTGAACATCCCGTAATCAACATAATTGATAGAAAGACAGATATAGGTTTAATCATTTTTTCGGTAATAGATGTTTTGCGGGTTCAGAATATGAAACTGATGTAATCATCCCTTGGTCATCTAATTCAAAAGAGGTTACAGATGCCAAAGTGCACTCTCGTTTGCGGGGATCATGCAAAAGTCTGCGGCCTTCAATTGCTGATCTTAAAATCCAAATTGGAAGTTGGTGCGATACGCAAATTGCATCTTTACCGGCAGCAGCATCTCTTGCGGTAAAAAGTGCTCTAAGCATCCTACGAATCAATTCCTCATATGGTTCACCCCATGATGGTCGCCATGGATTCCATAAATGGCGCCAAGCTTTTGGGTGGCGCAATACACCACTGCCTAATTCAAACTTTTGACCTTCAAAAATATTTCGAGCTTCGATTAAATTTGAGTCAGTAGTTAGATTCAGATTATGTTTGGAAATTATCGGTGCAACTGTTTCTTGTGCCCGTTGTAAAGGTGATGAATGGATTGCCCCTAAATTAAGCGATGTAGACCAGTCGGCAATAGTTTGTGCCATTTGTTGACCGCGATCACTTAATCGCCAGCCAGGTTGAAGTCCATAAAGAATTTTCTCTGGATTATGTACTTCTCCATGTCTAACAAAATGAATAGCTTGAGCCATGACTTAAGCATAAAGCAGAAGAATTGAGGCTGGTTCGCTATGGTAGTGATATGGCGCTCACAGAAAAAAGAGTTGCATTTTTTGATGTCGATAACACCCTGTTAAAAGGGTCTACCCTGTTTTTTCTTGGACGGGGCATGTATCAAAGAGGTTTTTTCACAAAAAAAGATATCTCAGCATTTGTACTGGCAAACTTAAGATATCGATTAACTGGTAAGGAAAATAAGGAAGAAATAGTTAGATTTCAAAATGCAGCCTGTGAATTTATAAAGGGGCACAACGTAGTTGAAATTGAGAAAATTGGGCAAGAGATATACGAGGAGTATGTCTCTCCTGCAATTTGGCAGGGCACTGTTGATATTGCCAAAGAACATCTTTCAAAGGGTGAGGAAGTTTGGTTAGTTACTGCCACTCCTGTTGATATGGCAAATTTAATGGCAAAGCGTCTTGGTTTTACTGGTGCATTAGGAACAAAAGCAGAAATTAAAGATGGCATCTATACCGGAAAAATGATTGGAAATTTACTTCACGGTCGAGAGAAAGCTGCAGCAATTCAAGAGCTTTCGCAATTAGGTGGGTTTGACTTAAAAAATTGTTATGCATACTCAGATTCACATCACGATATTCCGCTTTTAGAGTCAGTTGGTAACCCTAGAGCTATTAACCCTGATGCACTTTTGGAAATTCGAGCCTATAGAGATAACTGGCCGGTTTATGATTTTAGGAGGGCACGTAAGTTTAAGAAGTTAATTGGACCTACTGCCGGCAGAATTGCGGGCTTTCTTTCCCTTATCTCGCCAAGAAAGCATAGAGGTAAATAGAGGAGGAAAAACCCGAGTAAAGTAGGCCAGTTATGTCAAAGCTAGCTATTACTTTTGCAGATGAGCTTCGCGCACGCTCAGATGAAGATATAGCTGCGCTATTTAAATTTCGCCCAGATTTAGTAACACCAGTACCAAATGATTTTACATCCCTTGCAGCGCGAGCGACTTCCACTCCCTCTCTGGTAAGAGCACTAGATTCTCTTAACTTATGGCATTACCAAATAATCGAAGCAGCCTGCGTTTTGGCAGAGCCATTTAAGAAATCCGAACTTGTAAACATTACTAGTCAAGAAAGTAACTTTGCCTTAGATTATTTGTGGCAAATGGGACTTCTTTACAAAGAAGGTAATAATTTTCGCACACCTTTAAATCTAAAATTATTGATTGGTGATGAACCGGTAGGCCTTGGTCCTGAGCTTGGGGGTAAAGCAGACTTTAGTAAGTTAGAAAATATTCCAAAAACTTCTGCCGACGTTCTTTCAAAATTGACTTGGGGTCCACCTCGTGGGCAGATTACAAATATTAAAAAACCTGGAGCAGCAATTGGCTGGCTTTTAGAAAATAACCTATTGATTGCAATTGACTCTAATACTGTCGCGCTACCAAGAGAGTATGGAATTAAGTTAAGAGGAGATAAAGTCCATAAAGAATTGATCACAAAGCCAAGCAATTTGACTGGTAAAAAAGTTAGTCAAAAACAGGCTGATCTAGCAGCAATTGCCAACATTTCAACATTATTAAGATGGTGCGAAGAGTTTTTGCATAACCTTTCAGATGAGCCACCTACAGCTTTAAGAACAGGTGGCATTGGTGTTAGAGACTTAAAAAGAATTGCAGAACATCTAGGAGTTGAAGAAAATTGTGTGGGTTTTATTGCAGAACTTTGCTACTTAGCGGGCTTAGTTGTAGTAGATCCAGATGACCAAATACTTCCTACAACCTCTTTTGATATTTGGTTATCGAAACCTTCAGAAGAGCGTTGGTATTCATTAGTAGTTTTGTGGCTGGATACTTCAAGAGTCAGCGGATTAATAGGCAGATCTACTGATAAGAATATTGCACCGCTTGGTCCTGAACTAGATAGAGCTGGTGCTTCTTTAATTAAAAGAACAACGCTAAAAGTCTTAGTTGAAAATTTAGAGATCTCACCTGAATTGCCGTTGATTAAGGAGATTGTTAAGTGGTGGAATCCTCAAAGGTTTAACGGTGATTTTGTTGAATGGAGTTTGCGTGAAGCTGAATGGCTTGGATTAACAGGTCAGGGAGCATTGTCTATATTTGGCCAAAATTTATTGTCTTCAAAAGATGAGTTAGGTATTGAATCTGCACTTCCAAAACCTGTGGATCATATTTTAATTCAAGCCGATAATTCTGCAGTAGCACCTGGTCCACTAACTGCAGAGCTCTCAGCTGAA
>CAIUBS010000094.1 GCA_903897475.1 uncultured Actinomycetes bacterium
ATATGCACCATCTTCAAATCCTAAATATGTAGTGGTAATGATGGTTAGCCAAGGAGGATTTGGTGCATCAACCTCAGGCGTTGCAGCACGGGATGTGCTGGCAACTTTATTTGGCGTAAGCGGTGGCAAAGTTGATCCAACCAAAGCTATTTTTCCTTCAGGTGTACCAAATACAATTGCTAAAGTTGATTTAACGCGAGCAGCAAAAGAGTCAAAAAAGACAAAAAGTTCTGGAGTTAAAATTGGTGGTGTAATCGTAAAATGAGTCAATCCATTAAATACCGCTCTGCCAATCGATTAAGTTTTTCAAATTTTGACAATATATTGAATTTGGCAGTAATTGGCTTATTGGGCATAGGAACCTTGCTGGTTTATGCAGGTACTAGAGAGTGGTTTAGATCCTATGGTTTAGATCCTGAGTATTACCTAAAACGCCACTCATTAAATATTTTAATCGGAATCCTTTTAGCCTATGGAACCACCTTAATTGATTACCGGTTGCTGCGTGCTTATACGCCTGTAATCTGGCTTGCATCTGTTATTGGTTTAGTTTTGGTATTAATTCCAGGTATTGGTGCAGAGATAAATGGCGCCAGAGCATGGATTTCTTTACCAGGAGGATTTCAAATCCAACCTGCTGAACTTGCAAAGATTGCAATAATTGTCGGAATTGCCATGATCTTGGCCGATCGGGAACGAACAGATGCTGACCCATCAGATCTAGATGTGTTAAAGGCTTTGGCTATTTCAGCGATACCAATTTTATTAATTGTTGCTCAACCAGATTTAGGTACTGTACTAATTATTTCAGCTGCAGTTGTAGCAATGATTGGTGCATCAGGAGCAAGGGCTATTTGGGTAATCGGCTTATTACTCCTTGGAGTTGTTGGAGTTTTTACTGCAGTTCAGACCGGAGCGGTCAATGAGTATCAGGTTGCTAGATTGCAATCATTTGTTGATCCATCAGCAGACCCACAAGCAACTGGGTATCAATTGCGCCAATCTCGAATAACAATTGGATCAGGTGGATTATTCGGCAAAGGGTTATTTGAAGGTCCACAAACAAATGGAAGATTCGTACCGGAGCAACAAACCGACTTTATTTTTACTGTAGCAGGTGAAGAGCTTGGCTTTGTCGGCTCATCATTTATTCTGTTTTTGTATTTTGTAATATTTGTTCGAGCGTTTGCAATCTGTAAACGAAGTAGTGATCTATTTGGTCGACTAGTTTGTATTGGTGTAATTGCTTGGTTTGGCTTTCAAACATTTGAAAATATTGGCATGGCAATGGGATTAATGCCGATGACCGGGGTGCCATTACCATTTTTGTCATATGGTGGATCTTCAATGTTTGCTAATTTAATTGGCATTGGTCTGCTGCAAAATATTTATTCCCGAAGCCGTTAAACACGCTTAGATTTCACCGAGTTGGCGGATTGCTCTTAATCTGAGATACTTACACCACGCATTCAGCGCGAGGATAAAGATCCACCGCCGCGATTGCGTCGATATTTTTAGCAAGTTAATTAACCAGATTAATTAGAAAAAGTATTGTAAGAGATACTGCAAAACTGCAGTAATTAGTTTTTGAAAAGGATTTGATTAATATGGCTGATGAGCCTAAAGCACCACGTAAGCGCGCTGCCAAAAAAGCTGCGAGCGAAGAGAAAAAACCAACAAAGAAATCTGCGGTAATTCCAGTTCCACTTTTCCAAGCAGCTCCGGTAACTAAAACACCTAAGGCTGCAAAAGTTGTAAAAGCTGCAGCAACTGAATCTTTAGTAGAGAAAAAAAATAGCGATAGCGAAAGCGAAGAGTTTCGACGCCGCCGCCGTCGTGGCGGAAGAGGTCGCCGTCGTAATGGTAAAGAGATTTCAGATGATGCTGATAAAGAAAATACAGAAAATGCAGATAGCGCAACTGACTCTGATTCATCTGAGGTAACACATAAGCGCCGTCGTCGTCGTAGAGCGCGCGGTGAAGGTGTTGTTCCAGGGGAGACGATTGAAGAAGATGGCGTAATAACTGTAGTTAAGGTTAGAGAGGCCAGAGTAAGACCTGCCCGAAGTGAGAGTAGGAATTTTTCAAGGCGCGATAGAAATAAATTTGATCGTCCAGATCGCAGAGAGCGTCGCGACTTTACTCGCAGGCGTGGCACTGTAATTACTGAGTCAGAGTTTTTAGCTCGCAGAGAATCAGTTGAGCGCTCGATGCTAGTTAGACAAATTGCAGATAGAACTCAGATTGCAATTATTGAAGATGATGTAATGGTTGAACATTATGTAAATAGAAATAGCAATATCTCATACGTAGGAAATGTTTACCTTGGAAAGGTTCAAAATGTTTTGCCATCTATGGAGGCAGCATTCGTAGATATCGGCAAGGGTCGAAATGCAGTTCTATACGCAGGTGAGGTTAATTGGGATGCGCATGGCTTATCAGATACAGCGCCAAGAAAAATTGAGCATGTATTAAAATCTGGTCAATCAGTTTTGGTTCAAGTAACTAAAGATCCAATCGGACAAAAAGGTGCCAGACTTACAAGTCAGATTTCACTTCCAGGTCGATATCTTGTCTATGTACCAGGCGGTGGCATGAGCGGAATTTCAAAACGATTACCAGATAATGAACGAAATCGTTTGAAATCTATTTTGAAGAATCTAATTCCTGATCAAGCTGGAGTAATTATTAGAACAGCTGCAGAGGGAGCGCCAGAGGCTGAGCTTGAAAGAGATGTCATTCGCCTAAAAGCGCAATGGGAGGATATTGAAAAGAAAGCAAATAATTCCAGCACATCTGCACCTTCACTATTGTATGGTGAACCTGATTTAACTGTCCGAGTAATTCGAGATATATTTAATGAAGATTTCAACAAGATGCTAGTTCAAGGTGATCAAGCTTGGGATGATATTCAAAATTACATCGGACATATTGCACCTGAGTTAGCGAGCAAAATTGAAAAGTGGAGCAGCAATCGCGATCTATTTGCTGAAAATAGAGTCGAAGAGCAATTAGCTAAGGCATTTGATCGTAAGGTTTATTTGCCATCAGGTGGCTCTTTAGTAATTGATCGAACTGAAGCAATGATCGTAATTGATGTTAATACTGGAAAGTTTATTGGTAAGGGTGGAAACCTTGAGGAGACTGTTACCAAAAACAACCTAGAAGCGGCAGAAGAAATTGCTCGACAACTTCGACTTCGAGATATGGGTGGAATCATTGTTATTGATTTCATTGATATGACTTTAGAATCTAATAGAGAGCTAGTACTTCGCAGATTAGTTGAATGTTTAGGTAGAGATCGCACCAAGCATCAAGTAGCAGAAGTTACCTCACTTGGCTTAGTCCAAATGACTCGAAAGCGCGTAGGACAAGGATTAATTGAAGCATTCTCGACCACCTGTGAAAGTTGTGGTGGCCGTGGAATACATATTCATAGTGACCCAGTAAAGAAGGTCGCATTGGAAAAAGATATGGAACAAAGGTATTCAAAAACTAGCAAAGCATCTTCTGATGATTACAGTGATGATGAAATAGATAATCAATCTGAAGATATTCAAACAGATAATTCAGATCAGGATGATGTTGAAGTTGAGGCTGCGCCAGTTGCAATCACCGGTAAGCGAAAAGGTCGCCGAGCGGTCAGTACTGGGGTGATTTCCACTAATTAATCGCTGTATTTGACCAGGTAGAGATCAATCTCTACCCTTATCCACCTAACCAGATCTGTTTAATGATTTTGGTTCAAAACTAGCAAGGAGCAGATTGTGTACGCGATTGTTAAAGCTGGCGGACGCCAAGAAAAGGTTTCAGTTGGTGAAACCCTGGTAGTTGATCGCTTAGATGCTGCAATTGGCTCATCTGTAACTTTTCCAGCAGTTCTATTAGTAGATGGTGCTGATGTAACAACAGATCCAAAAGCATTAGCAGCAGTAAAGGTCACCGGTGAAGTTCTTGCCGAGCAAAAGGGTCCAAAGATTGCAATTTTAAG